>NZ_JBHYKG010000348.1:0-8422 GCF_042741245.1 Kitasatospora sp. NPDC058965 | reverse complement strand
CAGGAAGGGCGACACTCCTTTTGCCCGTCCGGCTGACGGCCGTCGCGCCCTCTGGCGAGACCTGGATGCCCTGCTGCTGCGCACCGGCGTCACGCGCTGCCCAGCGTGCGCCGGCCGGATCAGGCGGGCTGGATCCGCCACTGCTGGGTCGCGGCGCCGTCCACAGCCTGCTGGACGAGTCCGGCGCCCTTGGCGAGGGAGCCGCCGGCGGTGTCGAGGGCCTTGCCGCTGTTGAGGTTCACCAGCGTCCAGGAGCCGTTGGCGGCGGCCTGGAAGGCCCACTGCTGCGTCCGGCTGCCGGTGCAGGTCGCCTGCTGGACCGCGGCCTGGTCGGCGGTCGGGACGCCGGAGATGTCCAGGCACAAGCCGGAGTTCCGGTTGGTGACGGTGAAGTTCCCGGCGGTGGTGGCGGCGTGCAGGTCCCAGACCTGGTTCGGGGCGCCGTTGGCGCTCCACTGGATCGCGGCGCCGCCGGCGCTGGTCGAGCCACCGCTCATGTCCGCGGTCAGGCCGCTGCCTGCGTTGGTGAGGGTGAAGGAGGCCCGGTCCGCAGGCACCAGGGTGAGGTTCCACTGCTGGTTGGGCTGCCCGGTCGGGTGGTACTGGATCACGGCGGTGCCGGGCGCGCCGAGCGCGCCGTAGACGTCCAGGACCTTGCCGCTGTTCCGGTTGGTGATCGTGTAGCCGCCGTTGGCGGTCGACAGGATGCTCCACTGCTGGTTGCCGCCGCCGTTGGGGCTCCACTGTTCCAGTTGGGTGCCGTCGCCGGTGCTGTTGCCGGGGACGTCGAGGACCTTTCCGCTGCCCACGTTGGTCAGGGTGAAGTAGCCGTTGGCGGCGGTCAGGTTCCAGTCCTGGCTGTCGGCGCTTCCGACCGGCTGCTGGACGGTCTTGGCACCCTCGGCCGCCGGGTCGCCGGCCAGGTCGAGCGCCTGTCCGGTGAGACCGCTGGTGATCCGGTAGGCGGAGCTGTTGGGCTGGGCGCCGATCGGCGTGACGGTGAGGTTGTCGAACTGCTGCGTCTGGTAGCCGCCCAGGCCCAGGGCCACCTGGCCCGCCGTCAGGGTCGTGTCGGTGGTGGTGCCGACCGTGCTGCCGTCGACCGCGCCGGTGATGGTGCTGCCCTGGACCGTGACCTCGAGGTGGTGCCACCTGCCGGTGCCCAGCGCGGCCGTGGTGCCGGAGGCCAGGACCACGGGCGCGCTGCCGGTGCCGCCCCTGGCGATCGACCAGGCGCCGGTGTCGGCCACCTCCAGGTAGTACGCAGCGGGGTTGTCGAGGCTGCCCTGCCGCCCCGCACGGGCCATGACCCGGACGGAGCCGGGCTGTTCGAGCAGGGTGTCGACGCCGACCCGGTAGTCGCGCCAGCCGGCGTCGCCCAGCCGGGTGTACGGCGCGGAGGTGTTGCCGCCCCAGGGCAGCGGGGGTTGGGCGGCCATCTGGCGCACGCACTGGCCGGTCCGCCCGCCGCCGCAGGGGACGACCTCGAACGACCCGTTCATGTCGGCCAGCAGCGCGGCCTGGCCGTGCGGCGCCGCCGTCTCGAAGCCGTCACTGTAGGGCAGGGCCAGGGGAGCGGCCGGCGGGACGGCGGTGCTGCCCTTGGACTGTCCGGTGGTGGTGGTGAGCGAGTACACGTACCCGGGCTGGGCGGTGAAGGTGTACGTGCCGTTCTGCGGTGTCAGGTCGGCGGTGTGCAGGAAGTACTGCGCGGGGTCGCGGGAGGCGAGGTTGCTGGCCCAGACGTGGACGGTGCCCGTCGGGAGGTCGCCCGTGACGCGGAGGTGCACGGTCTGCGGGCCGGTGGCGGTGGTGGTCTCCAGGATGGTGGACCAGGCGTCTCCGGCGGGCGATTCGAGGGTCACGTAGCTGCCGGGCGAGGTGGCGGTGCCGCTGCCGCCGCCGAGGTAGCCGGAGGCCGAGTCGAGGAACTGCCAGCCGGGCGCGGTGAACTGGGTGACCTGGGCGGTGGACCACACGGTGCTGCCCACGGTGTAGTGGCCCGACCAGGGCTGGTCGGCCTGGAGCAGGCCGTCGGTGTCGAACGGCAGGGTCGGGTAGAGGGCGGCGACGAGCGGCCAGTTGAAGGTCGCGGTGATCCGGCCGTCGACGTAGCCGCGGGTGATGGTGCGGATCTGCGGCGCGGCGCCGGTGTTGAGGTCCTGGGAGCCGTTCTCGCTGGCCCAGACGGGCTTGCCGGACTGCAGCGCCGCGGCCGGGACCGGGCAGTTGTAGGCGGTGCCTGTGTCGCCGGTCCCGCCGTTGGTGCCCTCGCAGGGGTAGTGGTGGCCGATGATGTCGACCGAGTCGGCGAAGTCGGGGTTGGCCGCCATCGAGGTGAGCAGGGGCCAGGTGCCGGTGGTGTCGCTCCGGACCGGGAAGCCGGTCCAGTTGTCGTCCGCCACCAGCTGCACCGCACCGTACCCGGCGGTGTCCAGCGCGGAGCGCAGCTTCGGGAACCAGGTCGGGTCCGGGGTGCCGCTCTCGTTGCGGCCGCCGAGGTAGTCGATCGTCAGGCCGTGCTGCTTGGCGCAGCCCAGCCAGTCGGTGAGGTAGGCGATGCCGTTGTCGTTCCAGATGTTCCCGTTGGCACCGACCCAGCCGGGCGCGCCCCAGGCGAGGGCGGACAGCTTGATCTGCGGGTTGCGGGCCTTGGCCTGCGTCATCAGCCACCACTCGTAGCCGGTGTCGCACTGCACCTGGCCCTGCACGTGCTCGTGCGAGGCCTCGGCGCCGTCGGTGGAGTTCGTGTCGCCGCCGATCTCGACCTTGAGGATCTGCAGCGCGGCGCCGTAGCCCGGCTTGAACATGTAGTCGAGGATCTGGGACCGCTCGGGCTCCGGGTAGTCGATCAGCAGCCGCGAATTGCCGCCGCCGCCGCTGATCGCACCGATGCCGTCGAAGGTGCGGCCCGTGCCGTTGCCGTCCACCGTCACCGTGGTGTCCGGGATCGCCGCGGCCGCGGCGGCCGGCGGTGAGGTGGTGATGAGGCCGGCGAAGCCGAGCGTGAACAGGCACAGGGTGCCTACGGCTCTGCGGCTCCGCGAAAGGGGTCCAGCCATGGTCCGTCCTTTGTCTCAGGTGGATTCCGCACGCGTCGAGGTTGCCCGGGAGACAGCGGGGGAGTGGTTTTCCGCTTCTTTCCGCCGGGCGTGTTCGGCGGAGGGTGGACGGCCGGTATCCGTGACGACCAGGACATCCGGCAATGGGTTTCGTGCAGGGATTTCGGTCGATCCGCGCTCTCGGATCCGAAGGAATTCCGCAGGGAAGAGGGCGCGGTCGCGGTGCACCCGTGCGGGGGAGACCGACCACGGTTCCCGGCCGGTGGCGGTGCCCCACTGGCGGTGTGCGCCGGTCAGCCTAGGCCCGAAACCAACAGGAAACAATAGGTTCAAACAGAACTCGCCAGATGGACACGTCGATTCGGTCGGACCGCGGAGCCGAGACCGGCTGGGCGAGTTCCAGGGCAGCAGAAAACCCGGCGAAACGCGGCCATTAAAACGGGTTGCGGAATTCTCTTGACGTCACTCCGGCCGGTTCGGTTCTATGAGGCCCCGCAAGCCCCTCACCTGCGAATAATCCCTCGGACGGAGTCCCTGAACGGAATTCCGCCACGAGCCTGCTGACGCCCGGCGGCCCGCGTCGCACAGCTGTGGCGCCGGCGCGGGCGGCGACAGTTCAGCACCGGCAGAGGCCACCACCTCGCACCGGGCGGGACGGCGGCGCCGCCTGCACCGTGCTGACAGGCCGTCATATGTCGTGCAGGGCAGGATCGAAGACGCCCGTGCGGATCGCCGTTGCGGCAGGATCATTCCCGGACGGCCGAGTTCGGTGCGCCTGTGTGCCGGCTGCCGGCTCGCGCACCGCCGTTCACCCCCACCCACCCCCACCCACCCTGGAGTTCCGATGTCCCGTCACCTCCGGTACCCGCCGGCCCGGCCGAGCGGCAGACGCCTCAGTGCCCTCGCCACCACGGCCGTCCTCCTCGGCGCCGCCGCGGCCGTCCAGAACGCCGCCGCGCCCGAGGCCCACGCCCTCGGCAACGGTGTGGCCCTCACCCCGCCGATGGGGTGGAACACCTGGAACTCCTTTGGCTGCAACCCCTCCGAGAGCCTCATCAAGGGGGCCGCGGACACCATCGTCTCCTCGGGGATGAAGGCCGCCGGCTACCAGTACATCGTCGTCGACGACTGCTGGTTCAACCCCGACCGCGACGCCAACGGCAACCTGCAGGCGAATACCGCCCGGTTCCCGGACGGCATGAAGGCCGTCGCCGACTACGTCCACAGCAAGGGACTGAAGTTCGGCCTCTACGAGGTCCCCACCGACCAGACCTGCGCCCAGCGGCTCGGCAGCTACCCGCTCGGATCCAACGGTCAGGGCACCGGAAGCCTCGGCCACGAGCAGCAGGACGCCACCACCTTCGCCTCCTGGGGCGTCGACTACCTCAAGTACGACTGGTGCGCACCGAACCCGAACCCCGGCACCGACGACCTGGCCCACCAGATCCAGCAGTTCGACCTCATGCGGGACGCGCTGGCCGCCACCGGGCGTCCCATCGTCTACAGCATCAACCCCAACTCGTACCACTACCCGAAGAGCGGTGCGACCCACGACTGGAGCGGTACCGCGAACATGTGGCGCACCACCGAGGACATCACCACCTCCTGGAACACCGGCAACACCAACGACTACCCGATGGGCGTCAGCAACATCCTCGCCATCGAGGCGCCGGCCTCGATCGCCGACCAGGCCGGGCCCGGGCACTGGAACGACGCGGACATGCTGGAGGTAGGCAACGGCGGCCTCAGCGCCGACGAGCAGCGCTCGCACATGGCCATGTGGGCCCTGACGGCCTCGCCGCTCATCGCCGGCAACAAGCTCGGCTCGATGACCGCCGCCGACCTCGCCCTGCTGACCAACCCCGACGTCATCGCGGTCGACCAGGACGCCCAGGGCACGGCCGGCCGCCTGATCAGCGACAACGGCGGCCTGCAGATCTGGAGCAAGCGTCTCGCGGACGGATCGCTCGCCGTGGTCCTGCTCAACCAGAGCTCCGGCACGGCGACCGTCTCGACCACGACCGCCAGCCTCGGGCTGCCGTACACCACCTCCTACACCGTCAAGGACCTCTGGACCGGTCAGAGCGCCGGCACCGCGGGGGCCGTCTCCGCCTCCCTGGCCCCGCACGCGAGCGCGATGTACCGCATCACACCCGTCGGCCGGGCCACTACCCCGCCGGCGCCCGCCAACGGCACCTACGAAATCGCGTCCACCGGCTCGACCCAGGTGATGGACGACCCCGGCAGCAGCCCGACCGCCAACACCCAGCTGATCAGCTGGACCCGCAACAACGGCGACAACCAGCGCTGGATCCTCACCGCCAACGGTGACGGCAGCTACGCCGTGAAGAACAAGACCTCCAACCTGTGCGTCGACGTCCGCGGCGCCGCCACCGGCCCCGGTGCCGCCGTCATCCAGTACGGGTGCACCGGCAACGCCAACCAGCGGTTCACTCCCCAGCCGCTGCCCGGCGGCGGCTTCGCGCTGGTCGCCCAGCACAGCGGTCTGGCCATCACCGCCGCCGGCACCACCAGCAACTCCGGCCTCACCCAGCAGCCGCTCGGCTCCGCCCAGCCGGACACCCAGGCGTGGGCGCTGAACCCCGCCTCCTGACACCCGCCGCCGTACTCGCCGTGCGGGGAGGGCCGTTGGCGCTCGGCCGGCCGGCCCGACGCGCCGGCCGACCGTTCGGTGCCGGTCACGGTGGTCTTTGCGGGCACGGTCGCCGCGAAGGCCACCGTCAGTGTGCGCGGGAGCTGCGCAGCCCGACCGGAGAGAAGAAAATCCAACAGATTCAAACGTAGCGAAGCCATGAGACCGTCGTCGCTGACGCCATGTCAAGTGCCGCGCCCCGGCTCCTGGGTCGTCGGCGCCCGGCCGGGCGCACGAACTTCCTTTATAACAGCGGCATTGTGCCGGAAAGCCACCTCAGGCCGGGGGTGAGGCGGCCGCGCTCAGGAGCGTGGCCGCGGGTGGGATTCCGTTGTCTTGACAACCCGTCAGGGCAACCCCGACGCTCTCCCCACTGATTGGTTCCGTTGGATTTGGTTCTTTTCTGTTCCGATCGTCACCTGGAGGTCCACCTTGGCTCGGATCCCCCGCACACGTCGCACCAGGGCGTTAGGCCTCGCGTCCACCCTGGCCCTGATGGCCGGTGGCGGCGCCCTGAGCGCCACCGCCGTCGTCGGCCTGGACCTGGCGGCCGCCACCCCGGCGGCCGCCCTGCAGAACTCCCAGGCCCGTGTCCCGCAGATGGGGTTCAACAACTGGAACTCGACCCACTGCCGGGCCGAGTTCAACGAGTCGATGGTCGAGGGCATCGCGGACCGCTTCGTCTCGCAGGGCCTGAAGGCCGCCGGCTACCGCTACGTCAACCTCGACGACTGCTGGGCGCTGCCCACCCGCGACGCCAACGGCGACCTCGTCGCCGACCCGGTGCGCTTCCCGCACGGCATCAAGGCCCTCGCCGACTACGTCCACGCCAAGGGCCTCAAGTTCGGCCTCTACTCCAGCGCCGGCACCAAGACCTGCGACCGGCAGGGCTTCCCGGGCGGGCTCGGCCACGAGCAGCAGGACGCCAACCTGTGGGCCTCCTGGGGCGTCGACTACCTCAAGTACGACAACTGCAACAACCAAGGCGTCGACGCCCAGCAGCGCTACACCGCCATGGGCGACGCACTGCGCGCCACCGGCCGCCCGATCCTCTACAGCATCTGCGAGTGGGGCTCCAGCAGCCCTGGACCTGGGCGCAGGAGGTCGGCAACTCCTGGCGCACCACCGGCGACATCTCCGACACCTGGTCGAGCATGCTCTCCATCGCCCACGCCAACCAGGCCCTCGCCCCGTACGCCGAGCCCGGCGGCTTCAACGACCCGGACATGCTGGAGGTCGGCAACGGCGGCATGACCGACACCGAGTACCGCACCCACTTCAGCCTCTGGTCCGAGATGGCCGCCCCGCTGATGATCGGCACCGACCTGCGCACCGCCACCCCGGCCACGCTCGACATCATCAAGAACACGGACGTCATCGCCGTGGACCAGGACCCGCTCGGTCGCCAGGGCACCGTCGTCGCCGACGACGGCGGCCTGGTCGTGATGAGCAAGCCGCTCGCCGACGGCGGTCGCGCCGTCACCCTCACCAACGAGACCGCCACCACCCGGACCATCTCCACCACCGCCGCCGCAGTCGGCATCGGCGGCGCCGACTTCTACCGTCTCAAGGACCTCTGGTCCCAGCAGACCAGCCGGATCAGCGGGACGATCAGCGCGGTGGTGCCGGCGCACGGCACCGCCATGTACCGCCTCACCCCGAACGATCCCACCGCCATGCCCACCGGGGTGTTCCAGGTCGGCGACCTCGCCTGGACCGATGCCGACAACGGCCTGGGCCCGGTCGAGCGGGACCACAGCAACGGCGGCAGGGCCGCCGGGGACGGCCGACCGCTGACCGTCAACGGTGTCGTCTACCCCAAGGGACTGGGCGTGCGGGCCGACTCCGACCTCTACTTCCACCTGGGCGGCACCTGCAAGAACCTCAGCGTCGACGTCGGCGTGGACGACGAAGTCGCCAGCGGATCCGTCGTCTTCCGCATCTACCGCGACGACACCGTGGTGGCCGACAGCGGCGTGCGCACCGCCGCCCAACCCGCGCTGCACCTCAGCGCCGACCTGACCGGAGGCCAGGACCTGCGCCTGGTGGCGACCTCCGCCACCGGTGAGGACGAGAACGACCACGGCGACTGGGCCGACCCCAGGCTCGCCTGCGGCAACGGCCCGGCCGCCGGCACCCACGCCCTCAGCGACCTGGCCTGGACCTCCGCCAGTGGCGGCTGGGGCCCGGTCGAGCGCGACCGGAGCAACGGCGAGCAGGCCCCCGGCGACGGCGGCCCGCTGACCGTCAACGGCACCGTCTACGCCAAGGGCCTGGGCGTCAACGCACCCTCCACGATCACCTACTACCTCGGCGGTACCTGTACCGCCCTCAGCACCGACGCAGGGGTCGACGACGAGGTCGGCGCCAAGGGATCGGTCGACTTCCAGATCTACGCCGACGGCAGGAAGGTCGCCGACAGCGGCCTGCGCACCGGCAACGACGGCCCGGCCCACCTGACCGCCGCCCTCGCCGGAGCCTACGAACTCACCCTCCGGGTCACCGACGGAGGCGACGGCAACGCCTACGACCACGCCGACTGGGCCGCCCCGCAACTGACCTGCTCCTGATCCGTCGTCGCGCCGTCCGGTCCTGCGGCCCGGGGGGGGGGCGCCGGGGCGGCCGGCCCGCCCAAACGGGGGGGGGGTCCCGGCGGGGGGGGTGCAGGCAGGCACCGCCCCCGGGTGGGCACCCCGGTAACGGCGGA
>NZ_JBHYKG010000347.1:0-8425 GCF_042741245.1 Kitasatospora sp. NPDC058965 | reverse complement strand
GCCCTGCGTTACTCGGTGGACACGGTCCGAACGGGCGTGGTTCGCTCGGCCGACAAGCCGTCCGTGCACCGAGGAGCGCCTGCATGACCGACCGCGCCACCACCCCCGTCGACCGCCTGCGCCGGGCCGTGGCCCGCACCGCCGAGCTGGTGCGCGACCGCCCGGCCACCGGGCTGGGCCACGACGACGCCGACGACACGCTGGGCACGGTCGGCACCGACGGTGCCGTCGGCTTCGACCCGCTGCGGCTGCTGGCCGAGCTGGACCGGCAGGGCGCGCCCGTGGTGGTGATCGGCCAGGTCGCCGGGATCCTGCACGGGTCCGCCGAACTGACCGGCGACCTGGACCTGTTCTGGAGCGGCGAGCCGGCGCAGGCCGCCGCGATGGCCGCCGCCTTCGCCGCCGTGGGCGCCACGCTGTTCGACGAGGACGGCAACGAAGTGCCGTGCACCGCCGAGACGTTCCGGCTGCGCAAGATCGACTACAGCTCCCCGCAGGCCAGCGGCGACCTGTGCACTCCCGAACTGCCCTGGGGCGGGCTGGACATGGCCGGCTGCGCCGCGCGGGCGCTCAGCACCCCGGGCCCGGACGGCACCGTGATCCGCTACCTGCGCCGGGCGGACCTGATCGCGATGCGCCGCGCCATCGGCCGCCCCAAGGACCTGCGCCGGGCCGATGAGCTGGCCGCACTCGGCCCCGTCCACCCGCCCAAGCCGCAGCCCGGTGACAAGGTGGCCGTGGTCTCGATGGGCGCCGCGGTGCCGGCCCTGTTCCCGCTGCCGTACCGGCTGGGCCTGCAGCGGCTGCGCGAGGAGCTCGGCCTGGAGCCGGTGGAGTACCCGACCACCGCCAAGTGGGGCGCCACGCCGCAGGAGCGGGCCGCCGACCTGCACGCCGCCTTCGCCGACCCGAGCGTCAAGGCGATCCTGGCCACCATCGGCGGCGAGGACCAGATCACCCTGCTGCCCCACCTGGACCGGGAGTTGATCCGGGCCAACCCGAAGCCGTTCTTCGGCTACAGCGACAACACCAACCTGCTGCTCTTCCTGCGCAACTGCGGCATGGTCAGCTACCACGGCGGCTCGGTGATGGTGCACCTGGGCCGCGGCGGCGCGCTGCACCCGGCCGGCACCGACTCGCTGCGGGCCGCGCTGTTCGGCGAGGGGGAGTACGAACTGCTCCCGCAGGCGCAGGTGCGGGACGTGGAGGCCGACTGGGCGGACGCCGAGCTGTTCGCGGTCGAGCCCCCGACGGAGCCCGGCGAGGGCTGGATCTGGCACAACGCCGACCGGGTGGTGGAGGGCCTCGGCTGGGGCGGCAACCTGGAGATCCTGTCCTGGATGGCGATGGCGGACAAGGAGATCGGCCCGGTCGAGCAGTACGACGGGCAGGTGCTCTACCTGGAGACCAGCGAGGAACTGCCCAGCGCCACCGAGGTCTACCGGATCCTGCGCAACCTCGGTGAGCGCGGCCTGCTGGCCCGGTTCCCGGCGCTGCTGATGGCCCGGGCCAAGGCCTGGAGCTTCGAGCACCGCAACGACGCCGCCGCCAAGGCCGCCTACCGCAAGGACCAGCGGGAGGCGGTGCTGCGGGCGCTGGCCGAGTACGCGCCGCAGACCATGGCGGTCTTCGACGTGGACTTCGGGCACACCGACCCGCAGCTGATCCTGCCGTGCGGCGGGCGGATCCGGGTGGACGGGATCCAGCGCCGGATCACCGTGGAGTACTGACGGTCCGTCGGTCCGCGCCGGTGCCGGCCGGCCGTCAGTCCGCGCGGCGGCGGCCGACCACCGCGCTCAGGTCGGCCGCCAGGCGCAGTTCCACCGCGTGCAGCGCCGGGTGCTGCAGCCAGTGCAGCCGGGCGCTGTCCGGCCGGCCCTCGTGCAGCGGGGGCCAGCCGGTGGCGGGGGTGAAGTCGTCCACCACCACGGTGCCCTGCGGCGCCAGCAGGCGCGCCGGGTCGGCCGGGGCGCCGTCGCCCTTGCCCTGGCCGCCGCCGTCCAGCACCAGCAGGTCGAACGGGCCGTGCCGGTAGAGCTCGGTCCAGTCGGCCCGGACGACGGTGACCTGCGGCTGGTCGGCGAACACCTCGGCGGCCGCCGCGGCGCGGGCCGGATCGCGCTCCACGCTCAGCAGCCGCACCCCGGGCGCCGCGCCACTGGCCAGCCAGGCCAGCCCCACCCCGCACCCGGTGCCGCTCTCGCCGATGGCCGAGGGCGCACCCTGGGCCAGCGTGCGCAGCAGCAGGCCCTGCTCCGGGCGGCAGGAGTGGGCGAACCCGTGCGCGTCGGCGACCGCCAGGGCGCGGCGGACCAGCGGCGGCAGGTCGGTGGCGGTGCGGTGGGCAGTGGTGCCGTGCAGTGACACGGGCGGACCTCCGGCGGATGCGGCTGGACAGGGGTGACGGATCGTCAGGATGCGGACGGCTCCATGCTGCCGGCCCGTCGTCGCCGTCGTCCGCGAAACGCACCGGCCCCCGCCCGGAGCGGGCGGGGGCCGGTGCGGCGGGGTGGGTCAGCGCGCGGCGGCGCTCACCCGGGTGCGGTCGCCCGGACCGAGCGGCACCGGTCGGGCCACGCTCGCCGGGACCTGGGCCCGGACGGTGGCGGCCGTCCCGGCGGTGGCGGCGTGCGGCGACCGGGCCTGCCCGGCGGTGCGCAGGGTCGGCGCGACCGACTGCGGCGCGGCCGGGGCCGGCAGCTGGACGGTGACCGCGCTGTCCCCGGCGGCCGGCAGCAGCCAGCCGGAGAGCTCACCGGCGTAGGCGGTGCCGGCCGGGGTGGCCGCGGTGCCGGCCGGCTGCAGCTGCACGCTGCCGGTCGGCGCGGTGACCGGGACCTGGACCCCGGCGGGTGCGGTGACGGTGACCGTGCCGCCCACCTGGTAGGCCGTCACCGAGCCGGCGGCCAGCGCCGCGCGCCAGGCGGCCTGCTCGCGCTGCTGGGCGGCGAGGTCGGCCAGGCGCAGGTTCACCGCGGGGGCGCCGGCGTCGTACAGCGCCTGGTAGCCGCTGATCACCTGGTTGAGCACCGGGTAGGCGATCCGGTCCTCGGTCAGGCCGGCCTGGTGCAGCACCAGCGGGCCCGGGTCGGCGGAGAGCACCTGCTGCAGCGCGATGGCGGCCACGCCCGGCACGATGGTGCTCTGGAAGCCGGTGCCGGTGTCCAGCGGGGCGGCCAGGCAGGTGCTGGTGGTGGAGTTGGTGCAGGCCCCGCTGCCGCCCTGGGCGGTGGAGGTGTAGGTCCAGTTGTACTCGTCGGTCTCGCCGGCCGCGGTCGCGACGTTGTGGAACAGGTCGAGCGGGTGGCCGGGCACCGTGGTGGCGCTGCCGACCGCGCGGCTGCCGCTCTCGGCCGCGCCGTTGGAGCCCAGCGCGGTCACGCCGAGCGCGGTCAGCGCCGGGGCCAGGGCCGGGTTGTCCTGGGGCTGCTGCGGGGCGAGCGCCAGGCCGGAGTACTGGCCGGTGACCAGCTCGCCGGTGTTCACCGGCAGGCCCTTGGCCTGGGCCCAGGCGGTGTTGGTCTGCACGGCCGAGGCGATGTCCGACTGGCCGACCCACTGCACCGCGCCGCTCGCGTCGGTGCTGCAGGCCCACGGCACCACGGCGGTGTTCTGCACGCAGCCGAGGTACGGGTGGCCGTAACTGCCGTTCACCCAGCGGAAGGAGGCGGCCGCGGCGGTGAACTGCGCGGCCAGCGGGTCGGCCGAGCCGGTGGCCGCCGCCACGGCGTCGCTGCCGCTGCCGTCGTAGACCAGGTCGAGCGTGAGGTTGTTGGCGGCCTCCCACTGCTGGGCGTAGTCCACGTCGGCGGCCGTCATCCGGATCGGCGTGGCGTCCGCGCTGCCCGGCACCGGCGTGCAGTTGACGTCGCCGGAGGTGCACTTCAGCGTGGTGTTCCAGCGGTTGTCGGTCTGCAGGACGTCCTGCACCTGGACCGAGAGGTAGTTGCGGGCGAAGCCGAGGTGGACGCCCTGGGTGAGCCAGTCCACCATGCCCCGGGACAGCAGCCGCCACTGGCGCTGGTACTGGTTGTAGGCGAAGGTCACCACCAACTCGTCGTGCCCGTCGTGGTGGTAGTCACCGACCAGGCTGCCCTGGGCCGTGCTGCCCGGGATCGGCAGCTGCACCAGCGGGGTGAACGCGGCGCCCGTGGCCAGGCCGCTCAGCGGGGTGGACAGGAAGCCGTAACTCTCGGTCACCGACGGGTTGTTGTCCTCGAACGGGATGCTGCCCTTGAGGTAGCCGAAGGCGGCCGCGGTGCCCGCGGGGGTGACCTGCGCGGTCATCCCGTCCAGCGCGCCCAGGTAGCCCGGGTTCTGCGGCCAGTTCAGCCCGTTGCTCGGCTGCGGGTAGCTGCTGGCGTCGATCTGGCGGACGTTGTAGGCCTGCTCGTAGGCGCTCAGTGCCGTCGCCTCGGCCGAGTCGGTGCCCAGCGCGTTCGCGGCCGGCAGCACCACGCCCTGGAACCTGGCCTCCACGCCGCCGTCCGGCGCGGTGCCGGTGAGGTAGGCCGCGTCGACCGTCGGGCGGTTGTGGTCGTAGATGTTGAACTCGGTGAACGGGATCCCCTCGGTGGTCAGTTCGGCGGTGATCGCGGCCACGGACGGACCGCCGTCGTCGATCACCAGGATCCGCAGGTCGGTCCGGTACGCGGGTGCGGTGTCCGCGTGCGCCGCGGCGGGTGCCCCTAGTGCCAGCAGGGCGGTGGCGCCCAGTGCGGCGGTCCAGCGGGTGGTGCCGGCCCTCAAGCCCATTGAATTCTGCCTCCACGGAATGAGGCGCCCGTCTCCCGCGGGTGCCTCGGACAGCAGTGCCACGCACCCGGCCGTCGGCCGGGCGCGCTTCTTCCGGTGGATCCCCCCGTGGCGGGACGCCCCCGGCGCTGCACGCGCCCGTCCCGTGGTCGACGCGCGTCGCGCACCGACCCCGGGACGCTAACCCAGGGCGGCGGGCAGGGGCCAGGGGTGCTCCGGCGCGCCGGCACGCCCGGCTGTCCGATTCCGTCCCGGCGGCGGCGCGCCCGGGGCGTCGGCGGGATCGGCCAACGGGCCTGGCGCACCGCGGTGTTGCGCCTACTGGGCGGGTATCGGCCGGACACCCCCGATCGGGTCGGCCGGGCGCGCGGCGGGCCGGCCGGACGGCCGGTTGATTGGCGTGAATTGACTGCTCCGGTTCACCGCCGGCTCCCAGGGAACACCCAGCGCACTCCCGGCGAACTCCCAGGAACCGGCCCGCTCACTCGTAGCGGTAGAGCAGCGCCTCCCGCTCGTTCTGCTCGATCTGCTCCACCGTCAGACCGTCGACGGAGGCCGACAGGTGGGCCAGGGTCACCTCGGCCGAGGACGGCGCCGCGTCCTTGGGCAGCCACTTCTCCGGCTGCCACATCGAGCCGCGCAGCAGCGACTTGGGGCAGTGGCCGTAGACCTCCTCGACGGCGAGCACGATCGCGCTGCGCGGCGGCTTGCCCACCGCGGTGAGCCGGGACAGCAGCTGCGGGTCGGTCGAGACGCAGGCCCGGCCGTTCACCCGCAGGGTGTCGTTGCGGCCCGGGAGCAGGAAGAGCAGGCCGGCCCGGCCGGTGGCGACGATGTTCCGCAGGGAGTCCAGCCGCTTGTTGCCGGTGGCGTCCGGGACCACCAGGGTGTGCTCGTCCAGCACCGCCACGAAGCCGGCCGGGCCGCCGCGCGGCGACACGTCGCAGTGGCCCTCGGCGTCCGAGCTGGCCACCAGGACGAACGAGGAGCACCCGATCAGCCGCCGCGCCACCTCGTGGATCCGGTCCACCTGCTTGTGCACCGCCGCCTCGCCGGGGGCCTCGTACACCTCCCGCAGCTGGGCCGGATCGGTGAGCGCGGTCGCCCGCAGGGCGTCGAACAGACTCGTGGCGGCGGGCTGCGAGATGGTTGTCATACGGCGCAATCTAGTCGAGCGGGTGGCCGGGGCGGCTAGCGTGGGGGTGTGACCGAGGAACCGGATGCGGGGTTGGCACGGGGGTTGGCCGAGCTGCGGGCGGCACTGGGGGAGCGCCGGGTGCTGGCCCCTGACGACCCGGCAGCCGGGTTCGTCCGCGACGAGCGGGGGCTGCTGCCCTCGCGGCCGGCCGCGGTGCTGCGGCCGCGCAGCACCGAGGAGGTGGCGGCGGCGGTGCGGATCTGCGCGCGGCACCGGGTGCCGGTGGTGCCGTTCGCCGGCGGCACCGGGCTGGTCGGCGGGGCCGTCCCGCTCGGGACCGGCCGCCAGGTGGTGCTCAGCGTCCGCGGCCTGGACCGGATCCGCAGCGTCGACCCGGCCGACTTCGCGCTCACCGCGGAGGCGGGCTGCGTGCTGAGCGACGTCCAGGGGGCGGCCGAGGCGGCGGGGCTGTACTTCCCGCTGCGCCTGGCCTCCGAGGGCAGCGCCCGGCTCGGCGGGGCGGTCGCCACCAACGCCGGCGGCAGCAACGTGCTGCGCTACGGGACGACCCGCGAGCTGGTGCTCGGCCTGGAGGCGGTCCTGCCGGACGGCCGGATCTGGCACGGGCTGCGCAGCCTGCGCAAGGACAACACCGGCTACGACCTCAAGCAGCTGCTGATCGGCTCCGAGGGAACCCTGGGCGTGGTCACGGCGGCCACCGTGCGGCTGGCCCCGTACCCCCGGCACCGCGCGGTGGCGCTGCTCGCACTGCCCGGCCTGGCGGAGCTGACCGGCCTGCTGGCGCTGGCCCGCGAGGTGCTGGCGGACCGCCTCAGCGCGCTGGAGCTGTTCTCCCGCACCGGGATGGAGCTGCTGGTCCGTCAGCTCGCGGCGCGGGACCCGTTCGCGGACCCGCACCCGCGCTACCTGCTGGTCGAGGCCACCAGCACCCGCGATCCCGCCGCTCTGGCCGCGCAGCTGGACGAGCTGCTGGCCGGGGCTGTCGAGCGGGGCCTGGCGGCGGACGCGGTGCCCGCGCTGGACCGGCCGCAGGCGCAGGCCCTCTGGGCACTGCGCGAGGGGCTGCCGGAGGCCGAGAAGCGGGCGGGCGGCGCGGTGAAGCACGACGTCGGGGTGGCGCTGGGGTCGGTCGCGGACCTCGTCGCGGCGGCCGAGGAGTGGATCGCGCGGGACTTCCCTGGCACCGTGGTCAACGCCTTCGGGCACGTGGGCGACGGGAACGTCCACGTCAACGTGCTCGGCGCGGGCGAGCGGGCCGCCGCGGTCTCCGCGCTGCTGTACCGGCTGGTCGCCGACCGGCACGGCACGGTCAGCGCCGAGCACGGCATCGGCGTGCTCAAGCGGGACGCGCTGGAGTACACCCGGGGTCCGCTGGAGCGGGAGCTGCTGCGCACCGTGAAGCGGGCGCTGGACCCGCTGGGGATCATGAACCCGGGGAAGCTGCTGCCCTGAAGTGGCGCAGCGCGGCCTCGACCGCCCGCACCGGGTCGCCCGGGGACCAGCCCAACTCCCGGCGGGCCCGGGCCGCGCTCGGGGTGACCTCGGCGGTCAGGAAGTGCAGTTCGCCGAAGGAGAGCAGCGGGGCACTGCCGGTCAGCCTGGCGGTGAGCTCGCCGACCGCGGCCAGCGCCCAGGCGACCGGGGCGGCCATGGTCATCGGCACCCGGGTGCCGGGCCGGGCCGCGCGGACCAGCTCGGCCAGCTGCGGCAGCTCCAGGAATTCGTCGACAAAGAGATACCGCGCCCCGATCTCCCGCTCCGCCACCAGCAGCTGACCGCGCGCCAGGTCCTCGTTGCCCACCACTGCCGTCCCACCCGGCGGCAGCATCGGCACCCGGCCGCGGGCCAGGTCCACCAGCAGCTTGTTGAGCGCGGTCGGGCGGGCCGGACCGGGGCCGAAGACGGCGGCGGGGTGCACGATCCGCGCCGGCAGCCCGCGCTCGGCCACCGCTGCCGTGACCAGCCGGTCGGCCTGCTGCTTGGAGCGCTCGTAGGCGGTGCCGAGCGGGGCCGAGGCCAGCACGGACTCGTCGAAGGCGCCCTCGGCGGGGCGCTCGAAGACGTCCATCGTGCTGGTGTGCACGAAGCAGGCGACGCCCTCGGCGAGGGCGGCGTCCACCAGGTGCGCGGTGCCGGTCAGGTTCACCCGCTCGAAGACCGCGCGGTCCCGCAGCCACTGCTCGGGCAGCCCGGCGGTGTGGAAGACCGTGTCGCAGCCCCGGACCGCCGCGCGCACCGACCCCGCGTCGGTGACGTCCCCGGCCACCGCCTCGACCCCGGCGGGCAGTACCCGGGCCGCCGCCACCGGGTCCCGCACCAGCGCCCGCACCCGGTCGCCGCGCTCCACCAGCAGCCGGGCCAGCGGGTGCCCCACCGTCCCGGTGGCCCCGGTCACCAGTACCTGACGCATGCCCGCTCCTTCGCCCGACGACGGTTCCGCGATCATCCCCCATCCCCGCCGCCGCGCGGCGGCACCGACGCACGAAGGCCCGGCCGACCCCTCGGCGGAGG
>NZ_JBHYKG010000346.1:0-8530 GCF_042741245.1 Kitasatospora sp. NPDC058965 | reverse complement strand
GTCCGTCAGGGACCGCCGGGCCGGTGGACCGTCAGCTGCCGGCCGGTACGGGCCGGGCCGCGGTCACTCCGCGTCGAGCTGCGCGCCGACCTCGTCGGAGATGTCGAAGTTGGCGAAGACGTTCTGCACGTCGTCGCTGTCCTCCAGCGCGTCGATCAGCTTGAGGATCTTGCGGGCGCCGTCGACGTCCAGTTCGACCTGCATGCTGGGCATGAACGGCGACTCGGCCGAGTCGTAGTCCAGGCCGGCGTCGACCAGCGCGGTGCGCACGGCCACCAGGTTGGTGGGCTCGGCGAGCACCTCCAGCGTGTCGCCCAGGTCGTTGACCTCCTCGACGTCGAGGCCGGCCTCCAGCACGACCTCGAGCACCTTGTCCTCGTCCACGCCGTTGGCCTTGGGCACGATGACCTGGCCCTTGCGGGAGAAGAGGTAGGAGACCGAGCCCGGGTCGGCCATCGAGCCGCCGTTGCGGGTCATCGCCACGCGCACGTCGGAGGCGGCGCGGTTGCGGTTGTCGGTGAGGCACTCGATCAGCACCGCGACGCCGTTCGGGCCGTAGCCCTCGTACATGATCGTGGAGTAGTCGGCGCCGCCGGCCTCCAGACCGCCACCGCGCTTGACGGCGCGGTTGATGTTGTCGATCGGGACCGAGCTCTTCTTGGCCTTCTGGATGGCGTCGTAGAGCGTCGGGTTGCCGGCCGGGTCGGGACCGCCGGTCTTCGCCGCCACCTCGATGTTCTTGATCATCTTGGCGAAGAGCTTGCCGCGCTTGGCGTCGATCACGGCCTTCTTGTGCTTGGTGGTAGCCCACTTAGAGTGGCCGGACATCACCAGCTCCTTTACGTCGCCAAAGGGGAATGAAACAGAGGAGATCCTACCGGTGTCGTACCGGCGTGGCTGGCACCCGGTCAGCTGCGGGCGGCCAGCGCCTCCTCGACCATGCGCACGAAGAGGGCGTGCACCCGGTGGTCCCCCGTCAGCTCGGGGTGGAAGGAGGTGGCGAGCAGGTTGCCCTGGCGCACCGCGACGATCCGCGACTCGGCGCCGTCGGCGGCCGGCAGCTCGGCCAGCACCTCGACGCCGGCGCCGACGCCCTCGACCCAGGGGGCGCGGATGAAGACGCCGTGCACCGGGTCGCCCTCGAAGCCCTTGAAGTCGACGGCCGACTCGAAGGACTCGTTCTGCCGGCCGAAGGCGTTGCGACGCACGGTCATGTCGATGCCGCCGACGCTCTGCTGGTCGTCCCGGCCGTCCAGGATCTTCTCGGCCAGCATGATCATGCCGGCGCAGGAGCCGTAGACCGGCATCCCGGCCGCGACCCGCTCGCGCAGCGGCCCCATCAGGTCGAAGGCCAGCGCCAGCTTGGACATGGTGGTGGACTCGCCGCCGGGTATCACCAGCGCGTCGACCTCGGCCAGCTCCTCGGTCCGGCGCACCGGCCGGGCCAGCGCGTCCGCCTCGGCGAGCGCGATCAGGTGCTCACGGACGTCGCCCTGCAGGGCGAGGACACCGATCACGGGGGTACTGCTGAGCACGGGTATCCACCTTCTGCTCGAAATGCGGGAACTTGTTCTGCTGGAATGCGGCGATGTGCGGGGAAGCAGCGCAGCCCGCCGCGCCGTCGTGCGCGCGGCGGGCTGCCGGAAGGGTGTTACCAGCCGCGGTTGGCGTAGCGCTCGGTCTCCGGCAGGGTGTCGCAGTTGATGCCGACCATGGCCTCGCCGAGGCCGCGGGAGACGTCCGCGATCACCTTCGGGTCGTCGAAGAAGGTGGTGGCCTTCACGACGGCGGCGGCGCGCTTGGCCGGGTCGCCGGACTTGAAGATGCCGGAGCCGACGAAGACGCCCTCGGCGCCGAGCTGCATCATCAGCGCGGCGTCGGCCGGGGTGGCCACGCCACCGGCGGAGAACAGCACGACCGGGAGCTTGCCCAGCTGCGCCACCTCCTTGACCAGCTCGTACGGCGCCTGCAGGTTCTTGGCCGCGACGTACAGCTCGTTCTCGTCCAGGGTGGTCAGGCGGCGGATGTCGGCGTTGATCTGGCGCATGTGGCGCACCGCCTCGACCACGTTGCCGGTGCCGGCCTCGCCCTTGGAGCGGATCATGGCCGCGCCCTCGGCGATCCGGCGCAGCGCCTCGCCCAGGTTGGTGGCACCGCAGACGAAGGGGGTGGTGAAGGCCCACTTGTCGGAGTGGTTCACCTCGTCGGCCGGGGTGAGGACCTCGGACTCGTCGATGTAGTCCACACCGAGCGCCTGCAGCACCTGCGCCTCGACGAAGTGACCGATCCGGGACTTGGCCATCACCGGGATGGACACGGCGTTGATGATGCCGTCGATCATGTCCGGGTCGGACATCCGGGCCACGCCGCCGTCCTTGCGGATGTCGGCCGGCACCCGCTCCAGCGCCATGACGGCGACCGCGCCGGCGTCCTCGGCGATCTTGGCCTGCTCGGCGTTGACCACGTCCATGATCACACCGCCCTTGAGCTGCTCGGCCATGCCGCGCTTGACCCGGGCGGTGCCGATCTGCGGCTGGTCGGCGGAAGCGGGAGTGCTGGTGGACACGTGAGACCTCACTCGAAGACGAACCGGTGTGCTATCGCCCTATCGTAGGCCGTCAAACTGCCCGATCGATGCGCCACCCGGTCCACCCGGGCCCGCCCGAATCGACAAAGAGGACGGAAACGGCCCGGTCCCGCGCCCCTGCTCAGGCCGGTGCGCCCTGCGGTGCCAGGGCCGTCGGCACCTCGTCGTCCATCTCGAACGCCATCGGGAACGGGGCCTTCCCGGCCAGTCGGAAGTAGCGCACCAGCCGGTGGGTGCGCACCGCGCGCGCCGCGCGCACCGCGTCGTTGTGGAACCGCCGGGCCATCGGCACCCGGCGCACCGCGGAGCTCAGGTCGCGCAGCGCCTCCTCGCCGCCGGGGGCCTCGGCCAGCTCCGCCACCTGCTCCGGCTCGGCGAAGACCGCCCGCAGCGCCTGGCTCAGCTCGCTCTCCGCCACCTCGCGCTGCTCCTCGTCCGCCTGCCGGGCCGCGTGCGAGGCCTGGTAGAGCACCATCGAGGTCGCCGGGTCGAGCAGCGAGGAGGTGGCCAGCTCCTGGGCCGCCGAGGCCCGGCGCAGCAGCTGCGCGTCCAGCGCCGCCCGCGCGGTGTCGATCCGCGCGTGCAACCGGTCCAGCCGGTTGGCCGTCCAGCTCAGGTACAGCGCGAAGAGCACCACCGCGACGGCGGCCCAGATCCAGGTAGTCACAAGGGGCAAACCTACCGGGCCCGCGACCGGCCACCCGACAGGCGGCCCGCGCTCAGTCCCGGGCCCGGCCCAGCCGCTCGCGCCAGCCGGTGGCCTCGTCCTCGCGCACCTTGGC
Source organism: Kitasatospora sp. NPDC058965 (assembly GCF_042741245.1). Taxonomy (NCBI): domain Bacteria; kingdom Bacillati; phylum Actinomycetota; class Actinomycetes; order Kitasatosporales; family Streptomycetaceae; genus Kitasatospora; species Kitasatospora sp. NPDC058965. The sequence goes on along the minus strand of NZ_JBHYKG010000346.1, from coordinate 5,161 downwards.
GCCGCCGCTGCCGGTCCCGTCGGTCACCGTCTCGTACACCGAGAGGATGTCCGCCCCGACCACCGACCAGTCGAACCGCCGCACGTGCGCCGAGGCCGCGGTGCGCAGCTCGGCCAGCCGCTGCGGGTCGCCCAGCAGCCGGATCGCCGCCGCCGCCAGCGCCCCCGCGTCCTCCACCGGGAACAGCTCGCCCGCCTGCCCGCCGTCCAGCACCTGGGCGAACGCGTCCAGGTCGCTGGCCAGCACCGGCGCCGCCGCGGACATCGCCTCCACCAGGATGATCCCGAAGCTCTCGCCCCCGGTGTTCGGCGCCACGTACAGGTCCACGCTGCGCAGCAGCCGGGCCTTCTCCTCGTCGCTCACCATGCCGAGGAACTCGATCCGGGCGCGCACCTCGGGCGCCAGCCCGGCCACCGCCTCCTCCTGGTCCCCCTTGCCGGCCACCAGCAACCGCACCTCGGGCCGGACCCGCAGGATCTCCGGCAGCGCGGCCAGCAGCGTGGGCAGGCCCTTGCGCGGCTCGTTGATCCGGCCGATGAAGCCGATCGTCGAGCCGACCCAGCGCGGGTCCGGCTCGGCCTCGGCGAAGAAGGCGACGTCCACCCCGTTGGGGATCACCACCGCGTCGCCGCCCAGGTGCTCCACCAGGGTGCGCCGGGCGTACTCGCTCACCGCGATCCGCGCGTTGATCTTCTCGAAGATCGGCTGCAGGATCGGCGAGGCCGCGATCATCACCCGCGAGCGCGGGTTGGAGGTGTGGAAGGTGGCCACCATCGGACCGGTCGCCGCCCAGCCGGCCAGCATCGACAGGCTCGGCGAGGCCGGCTCGTGCACGTGCAGGATGTCGAACTCGCCGTCCCGCAGCCACCGCCGCACCCGGGTCGCCGAGATGATCCCGAAGCTCAGCCGGGCCACCGACCCGTTGTACGGCACCGCCACCGCCCGGCCCGCGGAGACCACGTAGGAGGGCAGCGCCGACTCGTCGTCGGCCGGCGCCAGCACCGAGACCTTGTGCCCGAGGTCGATCAGGTGCTCCGCCAGGTCCCGGATGTGGAACTGCACCCCGCCGGGCACGTCCCAGTCGTACGGGCAGACGATGCCGATCCTCACGAGGCGACCTCCTCGCCGGCCGCGGCCGGCGGCGCCTGCTGGGCGCGCGGCGGCAGGTCGGCCAGCCAGAACTTCTGCAGCATGTGCCAGTCCTGCGGGTGCCGGGCGATCTCGCCGGCCCAGATGTCGGCCAGCTGCTGGGTCATCAGTGCCTTGGCCGCGTTGCGGTCGCCGCCCTGCGGCACCTCGATCGGCGGGTGGATCCGGGCCGCCTGCACCCCGCCCTCGTACCAGAGCGAGACCGGCAGCAGCGCCGCCCCGGTCCGCTGGGCCAGCGCCGCCGGGCCGGCCGGCATCCGGGTGGTCTCGCCGAAGAACTCCACCGGCGTGCCCGACTCCGACAGGTCCCGGTCCCCCACCAGGCAGACCAGCTTGCCCTCGCGCAGCCGGCGGGCCAGCGTCGCGATCACCGAGATGTCGCTGCCGGTCAGCGCCAGCACCTCCATCCCCAGCCCCTCGCGGTAGGCCACGAACCGGTCGAAGAGCGCCTCCGGCTTCAACCGCTCGGCCACCGTGGTGAAGCCGAACCCGAGGTGGCGCACCACCCAGGCGCCCGCCAGGTCCCAGTTGCCCATGTGCGGCAGTGCCAGGACCGCGCCCCGGTTGGCCGCCATCGCCTCGATCAGGTGCTCGGTGCCCTCCACCCGCATCGAGTCGGCGATCTTGCGGTCGTTCCACACCGGCAGCCGGAAGGACTCCATCCAGTACCGCAGGTAGGAGCGCATCCCCGCCCGGGAGAGCTCGCGCAGCTCGGCGTACGAGGCCTGCGGCCGCACCCGGCCCAGGTTCGCCTCCAGCTGGCGCACCCGCTTGCCCTGCCGCCGCCAGGTGAAGTCCGCCAGCGCGTCGCCCAGCACCCGCACGACCGGCTCCGGCAGCAGCTTCAGCGTGGCCCAGCCCGCCGCGTAGGCACCGTCGACCAGCTTCTCCCGCATCGCGTCCCTCAGCTCTCTCGGGCGGCTGCCGCCGCCTCGAACGCCTCTCGGCGCACCGTCAGCATCCGCTGCATCACCGTGATCACGCTGCCCACGCCGACCGCCCACAGGGCCACCGGCAGCAGCCACTCCACGTACGGCACGCCGAACGCGTGCAGGCCCGCGACCCCGGCCGCGACCAGCGAGACCACCAGCCGCTCGGCCCGCTCCACCAGTCCCGACACGTCGCACGGCAGCCCGAGGCTCTCGGCCCGCGCCTTGGTGTACGAGACCACCTGACCGCTCGCCAGGCAGAGCACCGCGATCGCGCAGAGCAGGTCGTTGTTCCCCTGCCCGGCGTACCAGAGCGCCAACCCGCCGAAGATCGCCGCGTCCGCCACCCGGTCCAGCGTGGAGTCCAGGAAGGCCCCCCACTTGTTGGAGGTCCCGGCCTGCCGGGCCATGTTCCCGTCCACCAGGTCCGAGAAGATGAACAGGGTGATGGTGATCGTGCCCCAGAAGAACTCGCCGCGCGGGAAGAACACCAGCGCACCGGCCACCGACCCGGCGGTCCCGACCAGCGTCACCGCGTCCGGGCTCACCCCCCAGCGCAGCAGCAGCGCCGCGAACGGGGTCAGCACACGTGTGAAGAAGGCACGCGCGTATTTGTTGAGCATGGCCTTCCGGACCGCTCCGATCTCACTGCCTGGGGTGGTACACCGGCGGGCCAGCAGCGGCGCGGACCGGCAGCCGAGTGGATCAGCCGCTCGGCGTGACCCATGGTATCCACTGGTATCCGCGCCACCGACGCCGCTCGGCACCCCCGCACCCGATCGGGCCCGGGGTCACCGGCGGGGCAGTGAGCAGGCCTTCGTCCCGCCCGGCATCCGGTGCCGGTGCCCGGCCACCCAGCGGTAGACCGCCGCCGCCAGTGGCCGCACCGGCGCCAGCTCCAGCAGCCCGCCCAGGTAGGCCCAGGCGTTGCCCGAGCGCAGCAGCAGCTTGGCCACCGCGGCCGCGCCGCCGTACACCCGGCCGGCCGGGGTCACCCAGAGCATCTCGCGCTGCGCCCGCTCCTCGGTCACCCCCAGCGCCGCCAGGTCGGCGAACTGGTACGGCCGCGCCTCCCAGCCCCCGGAGGCGAGGGTCTGGCGCAGGTACCGCTCGGCCAACCGGATGCAGGAGCTGCAGAAGGCGCAGTCCCCGTCGAACACCAGGACCGGATCAGCAGAAGTCATGGCACCGATCCTGCCCCATCGGGATCGAAGGCCGCGCAGCGGGGAAAGAACCCAGCGGAAAAGCCGTCAACCCTGGTCACTCCCGCAGGTGACGGTAGTTCAGAAGATCACCGTCACAAGGGCCCGGCGGCACGGTAACCTGCCGCTGACAGGGAGGGAGGGGAGGCCGCCGCCATGACCAAGCTGGACATGACCCCGGGTGCGCAGATACCCCGCACGGATTCCGGACCGCAGACCGCGATCACCCAGGCACTCTCGTCCGCCGCCTACCGCGACAGCGATCTGGACGAGTTCGTCGCCAAGGTGCAGGACGGTGTGGTCGGCAAGGCGGGCTGGCACGAGTTGTTCCGGCCCAACGTCGGCGAGGCCTTCAGCAAGGCGGTGATCGGCCGCACCCTGGGTGCCGGCCGCAAGCCGATCGTGCCCTCGTTCGGCACCGAACCCCGCATGGTGGTCGAACACTGCCTGGCGGCGGAGGAGTTGCGCACCGCCCGGGACAAGAGGCTGATGCTGGTCACCCTCCTGACCGGCCTGCTCTTCCTGCCCGGCACCCTGCTGTGGCTGCTCGCCGTCCGGGCCCGGATCTGGCTGCGGACCGGCAGCGAGAACCGCGACGCGCTGTTCGGTCCGCTGGTCATGCTGGTGCCGATCCTGATCGCCGCCGCGCTCGCCTGGCACCCGCCCTTCACCGGCTTCTGGGGCCTGTACGCCCGGATCGTCCTGCTGGTCCCGCTGGCCGGCTGGATCGTGGCCAAGCGGATCGTGGTCGCCTCGGTCAAGGACCTGCGGGCCCGCTGGTCCGACGTGCTGGACGGCAACCTCAACCCGGTGCTGCCCACCGCCGTGCCGCAGCACGACAACGACAAGAAGGCCGCCGCGCTCAAGGAGGGCCTGGAGCGGCTGACCGTCGAGCAGCACACCAACGTGCTGCACTACGCCGGGGTCAACGGGATACTCGGCCTCGGCCGCCGCTGGGGCTCCTGGGAGCTGGTCGAGGACCTGCGCCCGATGGAAGGGATGGAGGACTTCCGCACCTTCCACACCTGGGACCTGGTCCGCAAGATCACCGACCGGCTCAACGGCCTCGGCCGCAGCGAGGTCGGCAACGGCGGGGTGCCCAACTCCTCGGTCGAGCAGTGGGTGATCATGGAGGTCGGGGCCGGCGCGGACGAGATCGGCCGCCCGGACGGGCCCGACATGGACGGCCCGCGGATGCGCGACCACGCCGTGGTCAACATCGCGAACCGCCAGGGCTTCGGCCAGGACGGCCCGCGCCACTACCTCGGCACCCAGTTCGTCCTCAACAAGGGCCGACTGGTCGTCAGCGTGCTGGTCACCGTCACCGTGCTCAGCAACACCCTGCGGGTCTCGGTCAACGGCCACACCCTCGGCCCGATCAACGGCGTCTTCCACGACAAGCCCAAGCCCAAGGAGAAGACCGAGGCCAAGACCGGCAAGTTCTGGGAGGAGCGCACCGTCCAGCTCCCGCTGGTCGACAACCTCGAAGTGGTCCGGCAGGCGCTGCGGGCCCCCTTCTACCGCGCTCCCGGCCTGCTCAACTGGCTCGGCGGCACGATGAAGCTCCCCGAGCCGTTCGGCCTGCGCACCGCCTGGGCCACCCACCCGTGGAACAGCCGGTTCATGGCCGACGACTCGATCCGGATCGCCACCCCCGTGGTCAGCGCGGTGCTCGCCGCCACCGTCGAGTTCCTCGCCGACCACGACATCAACACCGACCGGTTCACCAACCGCGGCCTGATCCTCAAGTCCGAGCTGCAGGGCGTGCGGCCGTTCAAGTCGGACCAGTACGACGCCTGGTAGCGCCACCGGTACGACGGAGGGGGCCCGCACCACCGCGGCGGTCGCGATCACCGCGACCACCACGGCCCTGTTCGCGGG
>NZ_JBHYKG010000345.1:0-8530 GCF_042741245.1 Kitasatospora sp. NPDC058965 | reverse complement strand
CTCTTTTTTTTTTTATATGCTCTTGGTGTGGTTTTTCACGTGGGGGTCGACGCCCTGGCCCCCCCCGCGCGCCGGGGGGCCCCCCCCCCGGGGGGGGCGCCCCGCCGCGCCCACCGGGGATCTCAGAGTGCGACACGAAACCATCCGAGGTGCGAGACGGGCATGGAGGAACCCGGGCGGGAATCTATACGATGAGCCCATGCGTTCCGTCGATGTGAGCATTCAGGCCCCGGGCATCCGCCTCGTGGCGCGCCTGCACATCGACCTGTGCCGGCACGCCGCGGCGATCTGTCCCGACGCCTGAGCCCGCCCGCCCGGTGCGGGTCGGCGCGGGCACCAGCGCCCACCAGCACGTCTGACGAGCACCTTCGTTCCGCCAGTCCCCGCCGCGCCCTGCGGCCCACCACCACCTGCCCAGGAGCACAGCCATGGCCACCGAGGTCCGCATCCCGACCATCCTCCGCACCTACACCGACGGCGCCAAGGCCGTCGAGGGCTCCGGCGCCACGCTCGGGGAGCTCATCGCCGACCTCAACGTCCGCCACCCGGGCATCGCCGACCGCCTGCTGGACAACGGCGAGCTGCGCCGCTTCGTCAACGTCTACCTGAACGACGAGGACGTCCGCTTCCTGGAGGGCATCGGCACCGCCGTGGCCGACGGCGACAGCATCACCATCCTCCCGGCCGTGGCCGGCGGCTCCCGCTGATGCGGTACGACTCGCCGCTGGAGGCAGTCGGCAACACGCCGCTGGTCCGGCTGCCCCGGCTCTCCGCCCAGGTCCCCGGCAACGAGGACGGCCTGGTCACGCTCTGGGCCAAGCTGGAGGACCGCAACCCGACCGGCTCGATCAAGGACCGCCCGGCCCTGCACATGATCGAGCGGGCCGAGGCGGACGGCCGGCTCACCCCGGGCTGCACCGTGCTGGAGCCCACCAGCGGCAACACCGGTATCTCGCTGGCCATGGCGGCCAAGCTCAAGGGCTACCGGATGGTCTGCGTGATGCCGGAGAACACCAGCGAGGAGCGGCGCGAGCTGCTGCGGATGTGGGGCGCGGAGATCGTCCCCTCGCCGGCCGCCGGCGGCTCCAACACCGCGGTGCGGGTGGCCAAGGAACTGGCCGCCGAGCACCCCGACTGGGTGATGCTCTACCAGTACGGCAACCCGGACAACGCGGGCGCGCACTACGCCACCACCGGCCCGGAGATCCTGGCCGACCTGCCCACCGTCACGCACTTCGTGGCGGGCCTGGGCACCACCGGCACCCTGATGGGGGTCGGCCGGTACCTGCGCGACAAGGTGCCGGGCGTGCAGATCGTGGCCGCGGAGCCGCGCTACGACGACCTGGTCTACGGCCTGCGCAACCTGGACGAGGGCTTCGTGCCCGAGCTGTACGACGCCGAGGTGCTCACCACCCGGTTCAGCGTCGGCTCGGCCGACTCGGTCCGGCGCACCCGCGAACTCCTCGCCGAGGAGGGCATCTTCGCCGGCGTGTCGACCGGTGCCATCCTGCACGCGGCGATCGGGGTCGGCCGCCGCGCCGCCCGGGCCGGCGAGCGGGCCGACATCGTCTTCGTGGTGCCGGACGCCGGGTGGAAGTACCTGTCCACCGGCATCTACACCGCGGCCAGCACCGAGGAGGCCGTCGAGCTGCTGCAGGGCCAGCTCTGGGCCTGACGTCCGTTCAGCCGCTCAACCCCGGGCCCGTACCGCTCGTTCGGTGCGGGCCCAGGTGTTGGCGTCCAGCGGGCCGACCCGGCGGCGGAAGTCGCCCAGCGCCACCTCGCGCAGCTCGTCGGTCTCCAGCCAGCTGGTCCGGCCCTCGCGGTCGCCCACCGAGCCCGGCGGCAGCGCCAGCACCCCGGGCCGTTCGGCGTGGTGCTTGCTGGTGATCTTGACCACGGTGGCGGTGCGGCCGTGCACCCGCAGCACCAGGCAGGGCCGGTCCTTGCTGCCCGGTCCGTCCTCGAACGGGACCTCGGCCCACCAGATCTCGCGCGGCGCGGGGGACGCCGTGCCGGTCGGCCGGGTGGGCCGCGGCACCGGCGCCGGGGCCGACTGCTGGCGGCGCAGCGCGTAGTAGGCGAGGACGCCGAGCACCAGGATGCCGAGCGCGGCCAGGGCCTCAGTCCAGAGTTTCATGTGCTGACCGTACCGGTGTGACAGTTGATGATTTATCCGTTCCGGGCTGCCGGTTCGTCACGGAACCGCGACGGGGCCCGGCACGGACCGGGGGCCGACTGTGGCACGGAAAGGGTGGTCGGGCAAGCCCTGAGCCTCGAAGCGACGGAGGTGGCCATGAGCCCGCCCGGCACCGACGCCTGGTCCTACGCCGAGATCGCCCGGCACATCGGCGTCAAACCCGACACGGTCCGCACCTACCGGCGGCACGGACTGCTGCCCGAACCGGACTTCGTCGACGGGAGCGGGCACCCGCGCTGGTACCCCGAGACCGTCCGGGCCTGGGCCCGGCAGCGCCCCGGGCACCGGTGAGACCCGTGACCCCGGGCGGGCGGGGGGGCCCCCCCCCCCCCGCGGAACCGCTCCCACCCGCGCCGCGGCCCCGCCCCGGCGGCCCCACCCCGTTCTGGTGATTCCAGCCACAGCCCGGCACGGGGACGGGGGCAAAGTGCCGCTCCGCCCTTACCCTCGAACCCGCGACCGCTGCCGCTACCCGCCGGTGTGACCCGGCGGTAACCGGCGTGCGCGCGACCTGGATCCGGCGGAGGGGCACGGGATGAAACTGACTGTGGTGGGGTGCTCGGGGAGCTTCCCGTCGCCCGAATCGCCGTGCTCCAGCTACCTGGTCGAGGCGGACGGCTTCCGGCTGGTGCTGGACATGGGCAACGGCGCGCTGGGCGCGCTGCAGAACCACGTCGGCCTCTACGAGGTGGACGCGATCGCGCTCAGCCACCTGCACGCGGACCACTGCATCGACCTGTGCGCCTACTGGGTGGCCCGCAACTACCGGCAGGAGGGCTGCCCCGACCCGCTGCCGGTCTACGGCCCCGCCGACACCCCGGGCCGGCTGGCCCGCGCCTACGACATGCCCGAGCGGCCCGGGATGACCGAGGTCTTCGACTTCCGCACGCTCGACCCGGAGCCGTTCGCGGTGGGCCCGTTCACCGTCACGGCGGTCCGGGTGAACCACCCGGTGGAGGCCTACGCCTTCCGGATCGAGCACGACGGCCGCTCGCTGGTCTACTCCGGGGACACCGGGGAGAGCCCCGAACTGGTGGCGCTGGCCCGGGACACCGACCTGTTCCTGTGCGAGGCCGCCTACACCGACGGCAAGGAGACCTTCCGGGCCATCCACCTCAACGGCCGCGAGGCCGGCGAGCACGCCGCCGCAGCCCGGGCCCGCCGCCTGGTGCTGACCCACATCCCGCCGTGGACCGACCCGCAGCGCAACCTGCGCGACGCCGAGGCCGCCTACGCCGGGCCGGTGGAGCTGGCCAAGGCGGGGGCGGTGTACGCGCTCTGAACCGGGAACGGGAGAGGGGGCCCCGACCGGGGCCCCCTCTCCCGTGCGCACGGGGTCACGCCTTGGTGACGTCCTCGAGCTCCTCCTCGGGCTCGCGGCCCGGGGTGGGGATGTTGAACTTGGTGATCGCGAAGCGGAAGACCACGTAGTAGATCACCGCGAAGACCAGGCCGATCGGGATGATCAGCCACGGCTTGGTGGCGAAGTGCCAGTTGAAGACGTAGTCGATCGCGCCGGCCGAGAAGGTGAAGCCGTCGTGCACGCCGAGCGCCCAGGTGACCACCATCGACAGCGCGGTCAGCACCGCGTGCACCGCGAACAGCAGCGGGGCGATGAACAGGAACGAGAACTCGATCGGCTCGGTGATGCCGGTCATGAACGAGGTCAGCGCGAGCGACATCATCATGCCCAGCACCGCCTTGCGGCGCTCCGGGCGGGCGCAGTGGGCGATGGCCAGCGCGGCGGCCGGCAGGCCGAACATCATCACCGGGAAGAAGCCGCCCATGAACTGGCCGGCGGTCGGGTCGCCGCCGAAGAAGCGGTTCAGGTCGCCGTGGAACACCTTGCCGGCGTGGTCGGTGTAGGTGCCGGCCTGCTGCCAGAAGAAGGTGTTGGCGAACTGGTGCATGCCGATCGGGATCAGCGCGCGGTTGATCAGGCCGAAGATGCCGGAGCCGACCGCGCCCAGGCCGATCGCCCAGGTGCTGAAGTGGTCCAGCGCGGAGCCGACCGGGCTCCAGGCCAGGCCGAAGACGATGCCGGCCAGGGTGCCGACGAAGGCCATGACGAGCGGGACCAGGCGGCGGCCGTTGAAGAAGCCCAGCCAGTCCGGCAGCTTGGTGCGGTGGTAGCGCTGCCAGAGCACGGCGGCCAGCAGGCCGATCACCACACCGCCGAGCACGCCCGGGTCCTGCGGCTTGCCGGCCGGGTTGGCGGCGGTGACCGAGTGGGCCATCGGGAAGACGGTCAGCACGTTCTTGAAGACCAGGTAGCCGACCAGGGCGGCCAGCGCCGTGGAGCCGTCGGCCTTCTTGGCGAAGCCGATCGCGATGCCGACGCAGAAGAGCAGCGGCAGGTTGTCGAAGACCGCGTGGCCGGCGGCGGCGAAGGTGGCGACCAGCTTCGCGGGCAGGTGCAGCTTCTCCTGGACGTCGGCCTGGCCGAGCCGCAGCAGGATGCCGGCGGCCGGCAGCACGGCGATCGGGAGCTGGAGGCTGCGGCCGATCTTCTGCAGACCCTGGAAGAGGCCAGAGCCGAACTTCTTCGTCGGGCGGGGCGCGGCGGGCGCCGGTGCCTGCGCAGTCGTACTCATGCGGGTGGTTCCTTACGGCATGGCGTACCGGGCGGGGTGCGGGCCGGGGTCGATACGCGAACTGGTCTACACCACTAGTGGTGTAGACCAGTTTTGTAGCACGCCCCGAGAGGAGCCGGAACCCCGGAAAGCCGTGCAGGTGGGAAGCGCTATGAAATCGAAACCTTGTTGAGGATTAACGATCACTGCTACCCGCCGTGATCGACCTCACTCGGCGCCGCCAAACCTTCCCCGGTCTGTGCGCGCCACCGTCACGGCCTGCGGCGATGCAGTGGCACAGCGCTGAGTCTGGCCAATTCCCGGACGACACGCCAGGGGGGCCTGCGGCCTTTCTCGGGCGGCCGAAAGCCCCCGGAGCCGCTGGTCCGGGGGCCTGGTGACAGTTGGTCGGCGAAGTAGGCCTTTCAGTCCTTGGTGACGTCCACCACGTCCTCATCGGGTTCGCGCCCCGGGGTGGCGAGGTTGAATGTCGTGATCATGAATCGGAAGAGCGCGTAGTAGACCACCGCGAAGCACAGGCCGATCGGGATGATCAGCCACGGTTTGGTGGCCAGGCTCCAGTTGATCAGGTAGTCGATCAGCCCCGCCGAGAAGCTGAACCCGTCGTGCACCCCCAGCGCCCAGGTGACGCCCATCGAGACGCCCGTCAGCAGCGCGTGCGCCACGAACAGCAGTGGAGCCACGTAGAGGAAGGAGTACTCGATCGGCTCGGTCACCCCGGTGACGAAGCTGGTCAGCGCGACCGAGATCATCAGGCCGCTGATCTCCTTGCGCCGGTTCGGCTTGGCGCAGTGCGCGATCGCCGCGGCGGCGGCCGGCAGCGCGAACATCATGATCGGGAAGAAGCCCGAGAGGAACTGCCCCGCCGTCGGGTCGCCGTGCAGGAAGCGCGGGATGTCACCGGTCCAGGTCTGCCCGGCGGCGTCCTTGTAGGTGCCGTACTGGAACCACATGAAGGTGTTCAGGAACTGGTGCATGCCGATCACCAGCAGCGCGCGGTTGGCCACGCCGAAGATCGCCGAACCCAGCGAGCCGAGCCCGGAGAGCCAGTCGCTGAAGTGCACCAGGCCGCGCCCGATCGGCGGCCACACCCACAGGCAGAGCACCGCGAAGGCGATCGCCACGAAGGCCATGATCATCGGCACCAGGCGGCGCCCGTTGAAGAAGCCCAGCCAGTCCGGCAGCTTGGTGCGGTGGAACCTGACCCAGAACCAGGCGGTCATCAGCCCCATCACGATGCCGCCGAACACCCCCGGGTTCTGGTAGCTGGGCGGATTGGTCGCCGGCGTGATCGGGAACTGGTGCATGATGTTGAAGTAGACGAGGAAGCCCGTCACCCCGGCCAGCGCGGTCGAGCCGTCCGCCTTCTTCGCCATCCCGATCGCCACGCCGACGCAGAACAGCAGCGGCAGGCCCAGGTTCGGGTCCAGCAGTGCACCGCCCGCACCCGCGAGCACCTTGGCCACGTTCGGCCAGTCGGCGATCTTGCCGTTCGGGCCGAAGATGTCCGGCTGGCCCAGGCGGTTGAGGATGCCCGCCGCGGGCAGCACGGCGACCGGCAGCTGCAGCGAGCGGCCCATCTTCTGCAGGCCGCCGTAGAAGGTGTGCCACCACTGCTTCTGGGGCGCCGCCGCGCTCGCTGAACTCATTCTCGTCCTTCCGCGCCGGCCGTCTGAACGCGAGCGGGGGAGCCCGGGGGGCCGGGGGAGAGCCCTCGGGGTCCGGGGGAACAATGTCCGCAGGTCCGCACGGTTTGGGAAGTCCACCCCGATTGGTGTAGACCAGTTGAAGTGCAGCCGTGCCGTCCGGATCCGAGTCCCGCTCACCGTCATCCTGGGAGGAAGATCCATCAGGGCGCGCGCGGTACTGGGCCGAACGGGCGCCGGCATGGCGCACCACCCGGAACCGGGTGATGCTGGGCACGCGGGCGCACGGCGCGCGGGGCATGACTGCGCGTCAGCCGGCACCGCCCCACGGCAGAGAGCAGGACGGCCCCCGGCAAGGCAGTCGGGAGCCGAGACAGAGGGAGAAAGACCATGGCCAGCAAGGCTGAGAAGATCGTCGCCGGTCTCGGCGGTATCGACAACATCGAAGAGGTCGAGGGCTGCATCACCCGGCTGCGCACCGAGGTCAAGGACCCCTCCCTCATCGACGAGGCCGCGCTGAAGGCCGCCGGCGCCCACGGCGTCGTCAAGATGGGCACCGCGATCCAGGTCGTCATCGGCACCGACGCCGACCCCATCGCCGCCGACATCGAGGACATGATGTAGGTCCGCGCACCGCGCACCGAGGGCCCGTCACCACGAACGTTGGTGACGGGCCCTCGGAGTGTGTCCGGAATTTCCGGAGCGACTACGCTCAGGCGCTATGTCACGCATCGACGGCCGCACCCCCGACCAGCTCCGCCCGATCACCATCGAACGCGGCTGGAGCAAGCACGCCGAAGGCTCCGTCCTGGTCTCCTACGGCGACACCAAGGTGCTCTGCACCGCCAGCGTCACCGAAGGCGTCCCGCGCTGGCGCAAGGGCAGCGGCGAAGGCTGGGTCACCGCCGAGTACGCCATGCTGCCGCGCGCCACCAACACCCGCGGCGACCGGGAGTCCGTCCGCGGCAAGATCGGCGGCCGCACCCACGAGATCAGCCGACTGATCGGCCGCTCGCTGCGCGCCGTCATCGACCACCGCGCCCTGGCCGAGAACACCATCGTGCTCGACTGCGACGTCCTCCAGGCCGACGGCGGCACCCGCACCGCCGCCATCACCGGCGCCTACGTCGCCCTGGTCGACGCCGTCGGCTGGGCCCGCGAGAAGAAGCTGCTGCGCGCCAAGGGCCAGCCGATCACCGGCGGCGTCAGCGCCGTCAGCGTCGGCATCATCGACGGCGTCCCGATGCTCGACCTGCGCTACGAGGAGGACGTCCGGGCCGAGACCGACATGAACATCGTCTGCACCTCCGACGGACGCTTCGTCGAGGTCCAGGGCACCGCCGAAGGCGCCCCGTTCGACCGCGACCTGCTCAACCAGCTGCTCGACCTCGGCACCCTCGGCTGCGCCGAGCTGGACGAGATCCAGCGCAAGGCACTGGAGGTCTGACGATGGGCCGGCTGATCCTCGCCACCCGCAACCGGCACAAGGTCACCGAACTGCGCGCCATCCTCGCCGAGGCCGGCCTCGACCTGGAACTGGTCGGCGCCGACGCCTACCCCGAGATCCCCGACGTCCCCGAGACCGGGATCACCTTCGCCGAGAACGCCCTGCTCAAGGCGCACGCCCTGGCCCGGGCCACCGGACTGCCGGCGATCGCGGACGACTCGGGCCTGTGCGTGGACGTGCTGGGCGGCGCGCCCGGCATCCTCTCCGCCCGCTGGTCGGGCAAGCACGGCGACGACCGGGCCAACCTGGAGCTGCTGCTCGCCCAGCTCTCCGACATCGCCCCCGAGCACCGGGGCGCCCACTTCGCCTGCGCGGCGGCGCTCGCCCTGCCGGACGGCACCGAGCGGGTGGTGGAGGGACAACTGCCGGGCACCCTGCGGACCGCCCCCGCGGGGGACGGCGGCTTCGGCTACGACCCGATCCTGCAACCGCTCGGCGAGACCCGCACCTGCGCCGAGCTGACCCCGGACGAGAAGAACGCGATCAGCCACCGGGGCAAGGCGTTCCGGGCGCTGGCGGTGGTGGTGGGGGAGTTGGTGGGGTAACTGGGGGAGCCTGGTCGTGGCCCACGTTTCGAATTGGA
>NZ_JBHYKG010000344.1:0-8538 GCF_042741245.1 Kitasatospora sp. NPDC058965 | reverse complement strand
CCGGTGCGCGATCCGCGCGGGGTCGGTGGGGGCACCCGGGGGGCCACCGCGTTCGCCGGGGTGCCCCCGGCGGCCTGCGGGCGGGGGGGCGGCGCCCGGGGGGGGGGCGGCCGGGGCCGCCGGGGCCGCCGCCCGGCCGCGGGCTGCGGTCGCCCGGGCCCGGGGCCGGGTGCGGCCGCCCCGCCGTCCGCCGGCGGTAGGGTGGCCGCGATGACCACCTGTACGAGTCTGTCGAACGAGTTGCACGAGCCGCTGGCCGCCACCGCGGCCGGCGCGCTGACCTGGCTGCTGATCGAGCAGGCCGGGCCCTGGGGCGCCAAGGCGCTGACCGAGAGCCACTTCGACCCCGAGCTGGGTCGGGCGCTGGACGCCGCCTGCGCCGGCTCCGGGGTGAAGGTGGCGCTGATCCGCCGTCCGGGGCGGCACGCGGACGACCGGCCGACGGCCCGTCACCAGGTGCTGCTGGCGCACACCGTGCCGGGGCGCGGCTGGGTGCGGCGGGGCGAGACGGACCGGCCGGCCGAGCTACTGGGGCTGGACTTCGCGGCGCTCGGTGCCGGCGACCACACCGGTTTCGGCACCGCGCACACCGGCGGCCCGCTGGCCCTGGTGTGCACCAACGGGCGTCGGGACCGCTGCTGCGCGCTGCTCGGACGCCCGCTGGCCGCGGAGTTGGCGGCGGCCGGGCACAGCGAGGTCTGGGAGGTCACCCACCTGGGCGGCCACCGGTTCTCCCCCACCATGCTGGTGCTGCCGTACGGCTACGCCTACGGGCGGCTGACCGAGGCGGGGGCCAAGGAGGTGCTGGCCGCCACGGCCGCCGGGCAGACGGTGCCGGAGTTCTCCCGCGGGCGCTCCTGCTGGGACCGGCCCGGGCAGGCGGCCGAACACGCGGTACGCGAACTGACCGGGGAGCTCGCCGCCGAGGCGCTGACGGTCGCCCAGCAGGAGCTGGACGGCGGTGGTTGGCGCTGCCTGGTGACCCATCAGGACGGGCGCGGTTGGCAGGTCGAGGTGGGCGCGCTGCCCAGCGAGCCGCCGCGTCCGGAGAGCTGCGGCAAGGCACCGGCCTCCCCGGTGCGGATGGTGGTGCGCTCGGTGGCGGCCCGCTGAGTCAGGCGGGCAGGCGCTCGGCGAAGAGCGCGGCCACCTGCGGCAGGGCGGCCTGACGGGACGGCGAGTGCTCCACCGGGCCCACGTCGGTCAGGGTGACCTTGACGCCGTGCGCGCGCAGGTCCCGGGCGCAGTGCTCGGAGTTGGCGTAGGCGACGTCCTTGTCCCCGTCGGCGGCGAAGAGCTGCACCGGCACCTCGGGCACCCAGGCGGTGCAGGTGCCGTCGTTGTCCCGGAAGGCGCGCAGCAGGGCGCCGGTGGGGTGCAGCGCCCAGTCGACGGCGTGCGGGGTGAGCAGGCGGTGCGGGTCGTCGGGCAGCGCGGCGAAGATCTCCGCGTCGGTGTGGGTGCCGTCGTAGAGCGCCTCGACCTGCTGGTCGTAGGGGGCCTGGAAGAGCTCGGACGGGCTGTCGTAGAGGTGGTACAGGCGGTTCATCGCGGTCAGCCAGTAGCCGAAGTAGTAGCTGGTGTCGCGGCCGCGCAGGGTGGCGTCGACCAGTCCGGCGGGCGCCTCGGCGTGCTGGGCGTCGTACGGGCCGCTGATCGGGGCCAGTGAGACCAGGGCGAAGTGCGGGTCGGCACCCTCCTGGAGGGCCCGGCCCAGCGCCATCGCGGCGGGGCCGCCCTGGGAGAAGCCGGTGACCTGGACGCCGCGCTCCAGGCGGTGGCCGTGCCGGGCGGCCAGCGTGCGGGTGGCGCGCAGCAGGTCGAGCGAGGCGGTGGTCTCGGAGGCGGTGTCGGCGTAGGGGTGCGGGCCCGGGCCGCTGCCCAGGCCCAGGTAGTCGGGGGCCGCGGTGGCGTAGCCGGCCGCGGCGAACAGCACCGCGTCCGCCTGGTCGGTGCCGGCGGCGGAGGGGGCCTGGCTCCTGGCGGCGGTGGTGCCGTGCTCGTAGACGACGGTGCTGAGGGTGCGGCGGTCGCGGTCGGGCAGGCTGACCAGGCCGCTGGCGGTGGTGGGCCGGCCCTGCGGGTCGACGGTGCGGTACAGCACCCGGTAGTCGTCCACGCCGTAGCGCGGGGCGGGGCGCGGGTAGCCGCGGTCGGCGATCCGTCGGGCGGCCTCGTCGGGCGAGAGGTGGTCGATCGGCTGGACCGAGACGATGCCGCCGCGCCGGGCGTCGTGGTCCGGGTCCGGTCCGCGGTCGGCGGCCAGGGCGGGGGTGGCGGCGGCCGTGACGGTGAGCGCGGTGAGCGCGCCGAGGGCCGCGAGTCGGCGGCCGGTGGTGGTCTTGGCGTCGGTTCGCATGCTCCCATGCTGGGCGCGCGGCGGCCGCCGACCATCCGGGATCCGCCCTGATCCGGCCCCGGAGCCGACCCTGGGTCAGCTCTCGGGGGCGTCTCCTCCCTCCGGAGGGTCGGGGCACGCGGCGGGCGCGTCGGGGCACGCGGCGGGCGCCGGGGCGGAGGTCGGCAGGCTCAGCGGGACGCGCGCGCGGCCGGGCGGTAGCGGTGCTCGGGGCGGCCGGTGGTGCCGTAGCGCAGTTCGAGCCGGACCAGGCCCTCGCGGACCAGGTAGGAGAGGTAGCGCTGGGCGGTGGCCCGTGAGACGCCGGTGCGCTCGGCCACCTGACTGGCCGACAGGTCGGCGGCGTCGGCCCGCAGGGCGGCCAGGACCACGGCCAGGGTGGGCGCCGAGTGCCCCTTGGCCGGCACCTGGGGCAGCGAGACCGGGCGCACCGCGCTGAACAGCGCATCCACCTCGGCCTGCCCGTTCTCGCCGTCCGCGTCCAGCGCGGCCAGCCGCTCGCGCAGCTCCCGGTAGCCGTCCAGGCGCTCGGCCAGCACCGCGAAGCCGAACGGCTTGACCAGGTAGCCGGTGGCGCCGAGCTGCATCGCGGTGCGCACGGTCGCCAGGTCGCGGGCGGCGGTGATCACCAGTGCGTCGGGGCGCCCGCCGGGGGTGTCGGCGGAGGTGTCGGCGGTCAGCCGGCGCAGCACGTCGAGCCCGCTGCCGTCGGGCAGGTAGACGTCGAGCAGCAGCAGGTCGGGGCGGAGCTCGTGCACCGCCTCGACCGCGGTGGCCACGCTGGTGCGTTGGCCGGCCACCTCGAAGCCGGGGACCTTGCTGACGTAGGCGGCGTGGATGGCACTGACCCGGAAGTCGTCGTCCACCACCAGGGTTCTGATCACAGGGCGCCCTCCAGGACGCCGGGGGCGGCGGAGCGGGCCGCGCCCGGTGGTGCCGGATCGTGGTCGGGGAGCGGGAGGCGGACGGTGAAGACGGCGCCGGGGCCCTGGCTGACGGTGATCGAGCCGCCGTGCCGCTGCACCAGGCGGTGCACCAGGGCCAGCCCGAGGCCGCGCCGGGCGGTGCCGCGGTCGGGGCTGGTGGACCAGCCGTCCTCGAAGATCTTCTCGGCGGCGCCGGGCGGGATGCCCGGGCCGGTGTCGGCCACCGTCAGGGTGATCGCCCGCGCCGTCTCCACCAGGCCGAGCCGCACCTCCGCCCCGGGGCGGCCCCGGGTGGCCTCGACGGCGTTGTCCAGCAGGTTGCCGGTGACGGTGAGCAGGCGGTGCAGGTGGCCGGGGCGTTCGCCGAGCCGGGAGTCCGGCTCCAGCACGATCCGCACGCCGCGCTCGGCGGCGACCGTGGTCTTGGCCACGACCAGGCCGACCATCAGCGGGTTGGCGATCCGGTCGCGGATCGCCTCGGCGGGAGCCGACTCGGCGCGGCTGAGCTCGACGGCGTACTCCAGGGCGGCGTCGTGCTCGCCGAGTTCGAGCAGGCCGGCCATGGTGTGCATCCGGTTGGCGAACTCGTGCTGCTGGGCGCGCAGGGCATCGGTCAGGCCGCGCACCGAATCCAGCTCGCGCAGCAGGCCGACCAGTTCGGTGCGGTCCCGGACGGTGACCACGGCGCCCAGCGCCCGGCCCTGCAGCACGACCGGCATCCGGTTCACCGCGAGGCAGTGGCTGTCGGTCAGCACGGTCAGGTCGACGCCCGCCAGAGTGCCGTCCAGCGCGCGGCGCAGTCGGCCCTCGGGGAGCAGTTCGTCGATCCGGGCGCCGAGGGCCGTGCCCAGACCCAGCAGGCGGCGGGCCTCGTCGTTGACCACGCTCACCCTGCCCCGCGGGTCGAAGGCGATCACGCCCTCCTTGATCCCGTGCAGCATCGCCTCGCGGTCCTGCAGCAGGCCGACGATCTCCTCCAGCTCCAGTCCGAAGGTGGTCCGCTTGAGCCGACGGGCCAGCACGTAGGAGGCCACGCAGCCGACCGCCAGGGCGACGGCGGCGTACTCGGCGAAGGTGGACAGCTCGTGCCGGAGCTGGCCGAGCACGTCCTTCTCCGGGATGCCCACCGAGACCTCGCCGACCAGGGCGCCGCTCGGCCCGTACAGCGGGACCTTGGCGTTGGCGGAGCCGCCGGTGGCGCCGTGGTCGCTGCCGAGCACCTCCTGCCCGTGCCAGACCGTCACCGACTCCTCCACCCGCCGGCCGACCAGCTCGGGCAACGGGTGCGAGTGCCGGACCGCGTCGAGGTCGATCACCACCACGTAGGAGGCGCGCGAGGCGGTCTGGATCCGGCCGGCGGCGGCCTGCACGATGCCGCCGTCCACCCCGCTCTCCATCGCCTGCTGGATCTGCGGGTCGGCGGCCGTGACGTGGGCGATGGCCAGGGCACGCTGCTCGGAGTCGTGGTCGAGCTGGTCGCGCTGGGCGAAGGCCAGCAGCACGAAGCCGATCACGCTGGTGATCGCCAGGATGACCAGCTGGCTGCGCAGGATCCGGGCCGAGAGCTTGCGGCCGCGCCCGCGGACCGCCGCGCCGTTCCTCGGGGCCATGGTGCCCACCTCCGTCCCGCTGCTGGCGCCGTGCCGCCGGTCTGTGTCGTCGCCGCCCCCTCGGCACGGTGGCCGGTTGCCTCCGCATGGCGGCGATTGTGCCTGCCGCGAGCGGGCCTTGCCCACCCCCGCGGCCGTGCGCAGAACGAGCAGAACCCGCGGCAACGCGGGGAAGCCGCGCAACGCTCGCAAGACTCCCGCCCGCCGCCCGGCCGGTCCTACCTTCTCGTCACCGCGCAACATCCCTGAAACAGAACGGGGGTGACGGCGGCGAACACGCACCGACCAGAGCGGGGCCCGGCGCCCGGCGCCGGACTTCCTCGAAGCCCGGGCAGCACGACCGGGGAAGACAAGGAGACGGATTCGATGGCTGTGCGAGACGAAGTCGTGACCGGCCCGGCGGCCGCCCGCGGCGATCGGGCGGGCGCCCGGATCGAGCTGTCCGGCGTGACCAAGCGGTTCCTCACCCCCGGTGGCGAGGCGTTCACGGCGACCCGCGACGTGACCTTCTCCGTCGAGCCCGGGCAGTTCTGCGCCGTGGTCGGGCCCACCGGGTGCGGCAAGTCGACCACCCTGAGCCTGGTCTCCGGGCTGGACCGGCCCAGCGAGGGATCGGTGCGGGTCGGCGGACGCGAGGTGGACGGGATCACCGAGGGCATCAGCTTCATGTTCCAGGCGGACGCGCTGCTGCCGTGGAAGACCGTGCTGGGCAACGTGGCGATGGGACCGGTGTTCCGCGGCGTCGGCAAGAAGCAGGCGCACGCGGCCGCCCGGGACTGGCTGCGCCGGGTGGGACTGGCCGGGTTCGAGGACCACCACCCGCACCAGCTCTCCGGCGGCATGCGCAAGCGGGTGGCGATGGCTGCCGCGCTGATCAACGAGCCGTCGATCCTGCTGATGGACGAGCCGTTCGGGGCGTTGGACGTGCAGACCAAGGCGATCATGCAGAACGAGCTGCTGACCCTGTGGGAGCAGTTGCGGCCGGCGGTCGTCTTCATCACCCACGACCTGGAGGAGGCCGTCGCCCTGGCCGACCGGGTGGTGGTGATGACCTCCGGACCGGGCTCGGTGAAGGCGGTCCACGAGATCGACCTGCCGCGGCCGCGCGGCTCGGTGCAGACCATCCGGTTCGAGCCGCGGTTCCTCGAACTCCACCACCAGATCTGGGAGTCGCTGAGCGAGGAAGTCCAGCGCGCCTACGCACGTACGACGGGAGAGCAGCGATGAGGACGAACGGCACAGTGGGCATGACGACGGGGTCGGCGGACTCGGCGGGGTCGACGGGGGCGACGGGGTCGACGGGGTCGACGGGGGCGACGAGCCCCGTGGACTCGGTGGGCCCGATGGACTCGGTGGGCCCGGCGGGGTCGGCGGGCTCGAAGGGCTCGGTGGGCTCGAAGGGCTCGGTGGGCTCGAAGGGCTCGGGGCGTGCAGCGAGGTCTGCCGGCGACGCAGCGGGTGCGGCCGGCGCGGGCGTGCGGGCGCTGCGGCGGCGCAAGCTGCTGGTGCTGGCGGCGCGGCTCGGGGTGGCCGCCGTGTTCATCGGGGGCTGGCAACTGGTCACCACGCTGGGCTGGCTGGACCCGTTCTTCTTCGGACAGCCCAGCGGGATCGCCCAACGGCTCGGCGAGTACTTCTCCCAGGGCAGCCAGGCCACCGAGTTCGGCTCCTACTGGACCCAGATCGGTACCACCCTGCGGGAGGCGCTGTTCGGCTTCGTGCTCGGTTCGCTGACCGGCGTGGTCTTCGGGGTGGCGCTGGGTCAGAACCGCTTCCTGGCCGACGTGCTGGGTCCGTACATCAAGATCGTGAACGCCATTCCGCGCATCGTGCTCGGCTCGATCTTCGTGGTCGCGTTCGGCATCGGCGAGACGCCCAAGGTGCTGCTGGCCGCGGTGCTGGTGTTCTTCGTGGTCTTCTTCAACGCCTTCCAGGGCGTGCGGGAGGTGGACCGCAACATCCTGGACAACGCCCGGGTACTGGGCGCCAAGCCGCTGCAGATCGTCCGGCACGTGGTGGTGCCCTCGGCGCTCACCTGGATCATCGCCAGCCTGCACACCGCCTTCGGCTTCGCCGTCGTGGGTGCGCTGGTCGGCGAGGTGCTCGGGGCGCAGAGCGGCCTGGGCCTGGTGATCAAGACCGCCCAGAACAGCTTCGACCCCAACGGGGTGTTCGCCACGATGTTCGTGATCGCGGTGATCGCGGTGACCGCGGAGTGGCTGATCACCAAGCTGGAGCGGCGGCTGCTCTCCTGGCGCCCGCCGGCTCCGTCGGAGAGCGCGGCGATCTAGGACCGCCGGGCGGATCCGGGCTGGACCTGGCTGGTCCGGGCCCGCTCCTCCGTCGCTCTCCCCACCCTGCTTCCCTCCTCCCCCACCCTGCTTCCCCCTCCCCCACCCGCCGCGGCCTCCCCCTCTGCCGCGGACCCTCGAAAGGAACGTGGCTGCCATGTTCAAGCGAACCCTCACCCGCTCGCTGGCCGGCGCCGTCGTGCTCAGCGCCGCCCTCGGTCTCACCGCCTGCTCCGGCTCCGGCGGTTCCGGCAGCTCCGCAGAGGGCGGCGTGCCGACCGTGAAGCTCATGGTCGGCGGCATCGACAAGCAGATCTACCTGCCGTACCAACTGGCCGAGCAGCTGGGCTTCTACAAGAAGTACGGCGTCAACGTGGTGCTCAGCACCGAGACCGACGGCGGCGCCGGGGCGGAGGACGCGATGGCCTCCGGCCAGGTCGACATGGCCGGCGCCTGGTACGTGCACACCATCGACTTCCAGGTGAAGGGCAAGGCGGTGGAGGACATCGTCAACCTCTCCGGTGCGCCCGGCGAGCGCGAGATGTGCACCACCAGCAGCGGGGTCCACTCGCCCGCGGACTTCGCCGGCAAGACCGTGGGCGTCACCGACCTGGGCTCGGGCACCGACACCCTCACCCAGTTCCTGGCCGCGCAGAACAACCTGAAGACCGATCAGTACACCCGGATCGGGGTCGGCGCCGGGGCCACGGCGATCGCCGCGCTGCAGAACGGCAAGACCGCCTGCGTGATGACCACCCAGCCGACGGTGACGGCCATTCAGAAGAAGAACGTGGGCTACTCCGCCATCGACCTGGCCACCACCGCCGGCGCCCAGCAGGCGATGGGCGGCCTGTGGCCCTCGGCCGGCGTGCTGGCCCAGACCTCCTGGGTCAACGGTCACAAGGAGGCCGCCCAGAAGGTGGTCAACGCGCTGGTCGACACCATGCACTGGATCGCCACGCACAGCGCCGCCGACATCGCCAACGCGCTGCCGCCGGCCTTCGTCACCAAGGGCAACGTCTCCAAGGACGACTACATCGCGGCGCTGGCCCAGGACAAGGGCCAGTTCCTGCCGGACGGCATCATGCCGGCGAACGGCCCGAAGACGGTGCTGGCCACCGAGAAGCTGGTCGGCGTGAAGACCGACTCGGTGAACCTGGGGACCACCTTCACCAACGAGTTCGCCCTCGCCGCCAACAAGACCGAGGGCTACACCACGAGCACCACGCCGGCCGACGCCAACGGCTGAGCGACGGAGCTCCGTCCAGCCGGATGCCCGGGTGCGCGCCCCTCCGCGCACACGGGCATCCTCCGTAGCGTCCCGCCCGCTCCGGAGGGGGCCGCCCGAACTG
>NZ_JBHYKG010000343.1:0-8568 GCF_042741245.1 Kitasatospora sp. NPDC058965 | reverse complement strand
GACACACCTTGTTGTGGTGCCCTGGTCCAGGTCGAGTACCTGGGCCTGGCGCGGCTGATGGAGCCCGGCATCAGATGCCGGTAGATCTTGAAGGCGACGTCGAGGCTCCGATGCCCCATCCATGCGCCCACCGCCCCGGCAACCCTGGACGGGCCATCGCCACTTGGCTCGAGGAGGAGACCCATGGTGCAGCGCGTCCCAAGCGGGGCCGAGTGTGCCGGTCCAGGGGCGGAAGTAGCGGGAAGCAGTTGGGTTCCCGGCGCGGAGGGCGGAGCATTTTACCGTAACTCCCGGCGCTCGCCGCTCTCCTGATGGTTCATCACTCGAAAGGGCGAGGGCTGTCGGCGGGGGCTGCTTCGATGCGAACCGTCCGAGAGGCTCCTGTACGAGGAGGGTTCCATGGAGGCGTTGTACGAGCGGCTGGCCGAGGCGGCGGGCGGGCTTGCGGTGGATGGTGCGATCCGGGTGACGGCCCGGTACGAGCCGGTGGCGGGTGTGGGAACGCCGGTGTCGCCGCCGACCGTGAAGGTCACCCGGACCGTCCGTGACCTGGCAACAGGGAAGGAGAGGGAGGTCGACGGGCCGGGCCTGTTGTTCGAGGACCGGTGGGTCGGGCAGGAGTCTGCGGGGGTGGTGCTGCTGGACCAGCGGCAGTCGCAGGCGAACCGGTGTGAGACTGCTCTGTTGGAGGCGGTCGACCAGGGCGATGTGCTGCTGCCGCACCTGGCGCTGCACGTGAGCGCGGAGGGCCGGGCGCTCCGGATGACGAACCTGGACGCCCCGCACCGTTCCCGTGACGCCTACTTCCGCGACGCGCTGGACGAGGCCGGAGCGAAGTTCGACGATACGGCAGTGGGGCGAGCGCTGCGCGACACGGGGACCGGGGACGTGCGTGCCTTCCTGGGGTCGGCGCCGTCGGACCTGGTGTACGGGCTGTGGGATTCGCACCGCAAGCGTCGGGTGCAGTTGAAGGTGCCGCGCGCCTACACCTCGGAGATGGTGGGGCTGCGTCCGTTGTCCGGGGTGAGGGCGGCGGGGCGTTTCGACACGTGGAACTTCCCGGGCGACACCGTGGAGCTGACCGCCGACGGGTGGCGGCCGGTCGAGGGCACGGGGAAGAAGGGCAAGGGGAAGACGATCAGGGCGTCGGCAGTCGGGCACGGCATGATCCCGCCGGTTGCCGGGATGGGCGGCGTGACGGTCCAGGCGATCGAGCGGAAAGCGTATCTGGCCTTTGCGGGCCTGCGGGCGTTGCGCTTCGGCGATGCGTCGAAGGACTACGTGCGGGCGGCTAGGGCGCTTCTGGCGGCGCTGGCGCTGCTGGGGGACCGGCTGGCGTTCGCGGCGTCGGCGGTGCGGTTGCGCTCGGGCTGCGACCTGCTGCTGGTGTCGGAGCGGATCGAGTGGGTCGGCCGCGGGCGTGAGGGCGTCGCGGTGACGGAGCCGCTGGAGCTGGAGACAGCGGCGCAGGCCGTGGCGCTGTTCGAGTTCGCGCGTGCGCGGGCCGAGGAGGCGGGCGTGGTGTGGTCCAAGGAGCCGGTGCTGCTGCGGCCGAACGCGCAGGTGCAGGAGGCGATCGAGCGCTCCTTCCGCCTGGAGGGCATCGGCGAGGCGGAAGGCGAGTAGAGCGTCATGCCATTCCACATCTCGGTGGAGTTGCTGGAGCCGCTCTACCAGGCGACCGGCATGGACGGGGAGCGGGCCGAGTGGCCGCCCCACCCCGCCCGCCTGTTCTGCGCGCTGGTCGCGCACGCCGACCTGGAGGACGCCGAGCACCGTACGGCGCTGAGCTGGCTGGAGGCGCAGGAGCCGCCAGTGGTCACGGTGCCGGCCAAGCCCCTGGAGGCGGAACATCCGCGCGCGGCATGGGTGGTGACCAATATCGTGAACCCGGCGAGGGCGACCCATACCTTGCTGCCCGGACGCACCGCAGGCGGTGTTCCCCGCGCGTGGGCGCAGAAGACGCTGTCCGGTACGCGGTTGGTGTTCAGCTGGACCGCGGAGCCGGGGGAGGAACTCGCCCCGGTGCTGGAGGAACTGGCCCGCCGGGTGCCGTACTTCGGTCGTTCGACCGGGGCCGGGCTGCTCGACGCCTGGTGCGGCCCCGACGGTGCCGGCGACGGCGACGAGTGGCGGCAGCGCTGGCTGCCGGCCGCTGCCGGCGAGTACCCGAAAGGCTCGCGGCCGATCCGCATCCCCTACCGCGGGTACCTGGCATGGCTGGAGGAGGCGTTCGAGGACCAGCGGCCGGCCTGGAGCCAGTCGCTCACTCACCACTACCTCGACCCCGATTACGTCGCGCGGCCCGGGAGGCCGCTGACTGAGGGGCCGTTCGGTGATCTGCTGACGTTCTCGTTCGCCCCCGGCGTGGCGTTGGACCCGCGGTGGACGCTGGAACTGACCGGTCGGCTGCGGGGCGCGGTGATGAGCACCTTGGACGCGATGGGCCACGACGTCGAGGCGATGACCACGGTCCACGGCCACAAGAACAGCCCGGACGGTCCGCGGCCGGTGGCGTACCTCGCGTTGCCGTTCGCCGGCCACCGCCACGCAGACGGGATGCTGCGTGGTCTGGGCATCGCCCTACCGCGTGAGATGCCCAGGCAGGACCGCAAGGCGCTGCTCGCCGCGCTGCTCCACCATGACGGAGGGCTGCGCCGTATCCGGTTGGCGGACGGGGAACCGTTGGACCTGGAGCGGGTCCATCCCGCGGACCAGGACTCCTGGCCGCTGACCGTCCAGCCATGGGCTTGGCAGGAGCCTTCGACGGTGTGGGCCACGGTGCTGCCGATGGTCCTCGACCGCTTCCCCAAGAACGGCGACCCGTACTGGGCGGACTCGGTCACCGCCAGCTGCGCGGCGGCCGGGCTGCCCGAACCGGTGCGGGTGCGGGTGAGCCCGGGCCACGCCCTGGTCCCCGGCGCGCGCCACGCGGGCGGCTTCCCGGTGCGGCGCAAGGACGGGGAGCGGCCGTTGCCGAGCTGCCATGTCCGCCTGGCCTTCCCGGTCCCGGTGGCGGGGCCGGTGGTGCTGGGCAGCAAGAAGAACTTCGGCCTGGGCCTGTGCCGCCCGGAGCCCGACTTCCAGGAGGACGACCAGTGACCGGCGCCGAGCGGCCTGCGGCTATCGAGGTGGCCGAGTTCCCGGCCTTCTTCCGGGAGGTCCACCACCACACCCACTGCCCGGACGGGACACGGAGTGTGGTGTGCGACGGGTGCAGGGGCTGGGCGCCGTTCCCGTGGCAGAGCGCCTACCTGGATGCTGTGGCGGGCGGCGCGGACTGGCCGGACCTCGACGTGCCCACCGCGTTGGGGAAGACGACGCTCATCGACATCTGGCTCTTCCTCCTCGCTCGGGAACACGCCTGCGGGCCGGGCCGGGAATCCCGGACGGTGCCGCTGCGGCTGTTCTTCTGCGTCGACCGGCGCCTGGTGGTGGACCAGGCCCACCAGCACTCCGTCGAGCTGGCCGCGGCCCTCGCCGGGGCGCCTGCCGGCTCGGTGCGGGCGAAGGTAGCCGCCGCGCTGCGCGACCTCGGTGACGGAGCGTCACCGTTGGAGGTCGTGCGGATGCGCGGCGGCGCCAGGTGGGAGTCGAACTGGGCGCGCGGCCCGGCCCAGCCGCTGGTGGTGACGTCGACCGTGGACCAGTACGGCAGCCGCCTGCTGTTCCGCGGCTACCACACCTCCCCGCAGCGGGCTCCGATCGACGCCGCCCTGACCGGGTGCGACGCTCTGCTGGCTCTGGACGAGGCCCACCTGTCGAAGGCCCTGCTCGCGACCGCCGCCGACACCGCTCTCTACCAGCAGACGGCGGCGCGAGGGGAGTTGGCGGCACGGGCGCTTCGGGTGGTGAGCCTGTCGGCGACCAGCGCCAGCTGCGGACGGCCCCGTCTGGGTGTCGGTGACGCCGACCGTGCGCATCCGATCGCGGGGCGGCGGATCGCGGCCGAGCGGCACGTGACGCTGCTGGACGCCAGCGGTTGGGCGAAGAAGCCCACGGAGGCGTTCGCTCTCGCCACCGGAACCGGCCTGGACGCCGTCCTTCCCCTCCTGAAGCTGCCCGCGGTCGCGGTGATCGCCAACACCATCACCCACGCCCGCGCCGCCCACGAAGCGATCTCCCGGCGCGGGGACGTGGACGTGCTGCTCCTGACCGGGCGCTGCCGGCCCGCGGAGCGCGACCTGCTCGTCACCGGCCCGCTGGCCGAACTCCTCGACGGCATCGACCCCGACCGCGAACGCCCCCTCGTCGTGATCAGCACCCAGACCCTCGAAGTGGGGATCGACTGCACCTTCGGAGCGATGGTCAGCGAATGCGGCGACTGGGCCTCCGCCCTGCAGCGCCTCGGACGCCTCGACCGCCGAGGCGAACTCGGCCCCGTACCCGCGATCCTCGTACGCACCCACAACCCCGAGGACCCCGACCGCATCCCCGTCTACGGCCCGGCGGCTGCGAACACCTGGCAGTGGCTCACCCAACACGCCCCCACCCACGAGACCCGGGACCCCGCCGAACTGACCCCCCACCTCCTCGGCAGCCTGGTCCTCAACCCCGCCACCCTGCCCGGCCTCCTCGACGGCACCGACACTGCACCGCTCACCCGCGCCGGCGCCCACATCCCGCCTGTTCACCGAGTGCGCGTGGACGCCTTCGCCCGCACCAGCCCCCTCCCCGTCCCCGACGAATCCCCCGCCCCCTTCCTCCACGGCCTCGACACCGGCGAGCCCGAAGTCCAACTCCTGTGGCGCGCCGACCTGTCGACCGGCACCACCGACCCCGAAGCCCTCGCCGAACACCTGCGCACCACCCCCGTCCACACCGCCGAAACCCTCTCCCTGCCCCTGGCCACCGTGCGCCGCTTCCTCACCGAACCCCGCCGCACCCCGGACACCAGCGACCTCGAAGGCCCCGACGCCGACACCGCACCCGAACCCCGCAACCCACCCACCCGCCTGCGCACCACCGTCCTCCAACGCGAGGCAGACGGCACCTGGACCACCCCACGCGTGGCCGGAGAGCTGAAACCCGGCGCCACCCTCGCCCTGCCGACCACCGCCGGCGGCCACGACGCCTACGGCTGGACCGCCGACCCCGACACCCCCGTCCCCGATCTCGGCGACCACCCCGCCGACCACGCCCGCACCCCGCTCCGCCTGGACCCGGCCGTTCTGGCCAGCACCACCGGCGCCGCCCCCGAGCAGTTCACCTCGATCGTCAAACAGGCTGTCACCGACCTGGCCATCGATCCTGACGACCCGGATGCCGTGAGTACGACCGACGCCGTCCGCGCCGCGCTCACCAGCCTGCTCGCCACCCTGCCCACCGACACCCCACCCGACAGCCCCGCTCGGCACACGCCGGCGCTGCGCCGGCGTCTGGAGAGCATGTTGGAGGTCGCCGAGTGGCGCACCGGACGGTCGGCTGCAGCCGGGGCGGTGCTGGTCGACCGCGATGGCCAAGGGCGGATCGTCCTCATCCCGCCGCGGCTCGCCGACGCCGGCCGCTACCGGATCTCCGTGGACGACGACCCGGACAGCAGCAGCCTCACCCGCACCGTCACCCTCAAGCACCACCACCAGAAAGTCGGCGAACGCGCCCACGACTTCGCCCGGGCCGTCGGACTGCCCGACGACCTGGTCGACGCCGTCGTGCTGGCGGCCCGGGCCCACGACTGCGGGAAACTCCACCCGCGGTTCCTGTGCATGCTCTGCTCCGGCGACCGCCTGCTCGCCGAGTCCCTCCCCGAACCCCTCGCCAAGTCCGGCATGGACCCCGCCGACCGCGCCGCCCGGCGACGCGCAGCGCGCCTGGCCAACTGGTCCAAGGACCTGCGCCACGAAGCCCTCAGCGCCGCCGCCGTCCAGACCTGGCTCGCCACCGGCCCCGCCGCCGCCCAAGGGCTCGACCACGACCTCGTCATCCACCTCGTCGCCGCGCACCACGGCTTCGCCCGCCCGATGCTGCCCGCGGTCGCCGACCCCGAGCCCGTCGTTGTCGAGTGCACCATGCCCGACGGCACCGCCGTCAGCGTCTCCAGCGCCGTCATCGGCACCGACTGGAACGGCCCCGACCGCTTCGACGCACTCAACCAGCGCTACGGCTTCTGGGGCCTGGCCCTCCTGGAATCCGTCGTCCGCCTCGCCGACATCGCCTGCTCCGAAGAAGGCAACTGACCGTGCACCAACTCGAACTCCCCGCCCTGCGCGCCGACGACCCCCTCGGCTTCCTCACCGCCCTCGGCATCCTCGAACTCACCGCCGCCACCTTGATCGCCAAGCCCCGCCTCCACTGGAACGGCCCTGCCGGCCCCGCCGTCCTCACCACCGACCAGCCCCTGACCCTTGACACCCTCACCGCCCTCCTCACCGCCCACCTCCCGCCCAAGCCCGCCCCCACGGTCGGGCAGCCGGACGATACGGCCGAGACCGAGGACCAAGACGACGAGGACACCGACACGGTCGGCACGAAGGACGAAGGCTGGGACTCCTTCCCGCACGTCCCCGGGCTGCTCGCCCGAACCCGTGAGGACACCACCGCCCCCAACGAAGCCCTGCGCCTTCGAGTCGATACCGCGCACCAGGTGCTTCGCGAACTCACCCAGGCCGAACGCGAGACGGGCGACCGCCAGGCCCGATGGTTCGCCGCCCTGACCAACGTCATGTGCTTCGAGGACGTCAAACCCAAGACCGGCAAGAACGACCCGGAACCCGCGGAAGGGTCGAGCCCCACCACGGTTCGACGCACACCCGTCACACCGCTGATCGCCGCCGCCGGCCAGATGACCATCACCGGCCTGATGCAGAAAGCCGTCCTCGGCTGCCACAACGACCCTCGGCAGATCCGCTCGGCCCTGGACGGCTGGCGCCGCGTCCCCGACTACGCCTCCGCCAACTTCGACCACCGCTCCCTCGGCGACGCCCATACCAACTCCGAAGGCAAGCCCTACCAGCGCGGAGCGCCGGGCCCCACCTGGCTCGCCCTCCACGCCCTCGGCACCTTCCGCCTGACCGCCACCGGCCGCGCCCAGGCCGCCACCAGCTGGGACACCACCAACAACCGCGGCGCCCTACGATGGCCCGCCTGGACACCACCGCTCACCTCCACCGCGGTCACCGTCTTCCTCGAACACCCCGCCGTCCGCGCCACCGACCCCGGCACGAGCCCGACCACGGCGATGCTCACCGACCTCGGCGTCACGGCCCTCTACACTGCACCCCGAACCGGCCTCAAACAGTCCAACGGCCCCCTCGCCGCAAGCCGCCACCTCTGGCCCTGAACCCCACCCCCGGCCACCCCACCAACCCCCGATCCTTGACAACTCCACAGCGCCAACACAAAAAACGGCATCCCGGCCGGACACGACTTCGGAACGCAAGCAGACACGGAAGCACCCCACTGCACCGAAGCCACAAATCCGAATCGCCCAAAAAGACACCCAGGCAGGCGCGGCAGCCGACTCGTCGGACCATCAAGCCAGCAACTCAGACGCCACCACTCCGCACCGTGCCGGTGCGGCACCATCGCAGCATGTCCCACCGATACATGTCCCGGTAGTCCAGCGGGGTCGCTCCGCACCGTCCCGGTGCGGCACCATCGCAGGGGCGAAGTCCACCCCTTCTGTGACCAGTGGATGCAGGTCGCTCCGCACCGTCCCGGTGCGGCCCTATCACAGTGCCGCTGCGACCACAGCTGTCGAGGCGGCAACGTCCTTCACCCGGCGATCGACCTGGACCAGTCGCTCCGCACCTTCCTGGTGCGGCACCATCGCAGCCAGGAAGGCATCGCCACCGACACCGATATCCCGCCGAATCGCGCCGCACCGTCCCGGTGCGGCACCATCGCAGGATCGACCTGCTGACGAAGGCCATCTCCTCAACCCAACCGCTCCGCATCATCCGGGTGCGGCACCATCGCAGCGTTACGGTCCTGCACCACATCTCGGACGTGCCGAAGTTGCTCCGCACCGTACCGGTGCAGCACCATCGCAGCTCGTCTGGCGTCTCGGTGACCAGCCAGACCACCGCGTTCCTCCGCGTCCCAGCGATGCGGCACCATCGCAGCTCGGCTGTCCAGCTCGCGAACTCCGCCCAGCGCGACCACCTTTCAGCCCACCGGGTGCGGCACCAACGCAGCACGCTTGCCCAACTCGGCACCACGATCGGCTGGATGCCATCTCCGTACCCACCGGGTGCGGCCCCATCGCAGCCTCTCGGGCGTCGTCTCGGCCTCGCTGCTCACCAGCTATCTCCGCACCTGCCGGGTGCGGCATCATCGAAGCTGGATTAAGGCGGCGAAGTCCCTTCTTCAGGCGCTGCCATCTCCGGGTGCGGCACCATCGCAGCTTTCGCCAGGCTGCTATGCCGATTCAGGCTTTTCTGCCCGCTCCGCACCATGCCGACGCCATCGCAGCATGTTCGACTTCATCCGGCCGCCCGATGGAAACGTCGTTTCTCCGCTGTCTACGTCTCCTGAAAACTGGTTCTGACTCACTTTCAGTGCCGGAGCCACGGAGCGTGAGCGGAACCGCGATCATGAACGGTCGTGGCTGACGATCTCCTCCAAGAC
>NZ_JBHYKG010000342.1:0-8613 GCF_042741245.1 Kitasatospora sp. NPDC058965 | reverse complement strand
GGGCGCCCGCCCCCCGCGCGTGGGATCTTGGCGGGCCCAGCCGGGGCGGGGGGGGGGGGGGGGGGGGGGGGGCGCCCCCCCCCCCCCCCCCGCGGGGGTGGGACGGTCGCCCCGGACCGGCCGCCGTAGGCTTGCGGTGGATTCGAGGACGAAGGAGTGACCATGGGGCGAGTGACCGTACGGCGGCCGGTGCTGCGGCTGCGCGACGGTTCGTCCACCCAGCGCCCGGACACCCTGGCGGCCGAGGAGCCGATGGAGATCCGGGTGGGCGGGCGGCCGCTGACCGTCACGATGCGCACACCCGGCGACGACTTCGACCTCGCGGCCGGGTTCCTGGTCAGCGAGGGCGTGCTGCACCACGCCGAGCAGCTGGCCGCGATCCGCTACTGCGCGGGCGCCACCGCCGACGGCGGGAACACCTACAACGTGGTGGACGTCGCGTTGGCCCCCGGCGTCCCGGCGCCCGACGCCTCGCTGGAGCGCAACTTCTACACCACCTCCTCCTGCGGCCTGTGCGGCAAGGCCAGCCTGGACGCCGTGCGCACCACGGCCGCCTGGTCGGTCGCCGAGGACCCGCTGCGCACCACCCCCGAGGTGCTGTCGGCCCTGCCCGACCGGCTGCGCGCCGCTCAGCGCGTCTTCGACACCACCGGCGGCCTGCACGCGGCCGGCCTGTTCACCGCGGCCGGCGACCTGCTCGCCGTGCGCGAGGACGTCGGCCGCCACAACGCGGTGGACAAGGTCATCGGCCACGCCCTGCGCGAAGGCCTGCTCCCGCTGCGCGACACCGTCCTGATGGTCAGCGGCCGGGCCTCCTTCGAACTGGTCCAGAAGGCCGTGATGGCCGGCATCCCACTACTCGCCGCCGTCTCCGCCCCCTCCTCCCTCGCCGCCGACCTCGCCGCCGAGACCGGCCTCACCCTGGTCGGCTTCCTGCGCGGCACCTCGATGAACGTGTACACGGGCGCCGAGCGGGTCACGGTGGGCGGCTGACCCGGGGGCCGACCAGCCAACAAAGCACTACTAGGCCCCCGCGACCGCCCGCTCCTCGGCACCGGCAAGCCAGAAGTAGACCGGGGGCAGGCCGAGTTCGAGCACCGTCAGGGGCACCTGGAACCAGTTCGGCCAGCCCACCACGGCCAGCGAGAGCAGCCGGCCCGCGCCACCGAGCAGGAAGACGCCGGCCAGTCGGCGCACCGCCGTGGCCGGGATCGGCCGTTGGCGGCCGGCCCGGATCCAGGCCAGGCCGTAGCCGGCGAAGACAGCGCCGAAGAACCGGCCCAGGCTGTCCATCGTCGGCCCGGCCGAACCGGCGCCCGGAACCGCGGCGTTGCCGAGGGCCATGTGCTCCAGTCCGATGAGCAGGCAGGCAACCCCCATCGTCCACACCAGCAGTCTGAGTGCCCTGGCCATGGCCCCTCCCGGATCCGGCTCTAGTTGACATGCGTCTACTAAGGTAGGGGGCTCCAGTAGACACGTGTCAAGTAGGCTGCTTCCCGTGCCTCCCCGCCAGCGACTCAGCCCAGCCGACCGCCGCGCCCAACTGCTGTCCGTCGCGGCGACGCTGTTCGCCGCTCACCCGTACGAAGAGGTGCTGATGGAGCAGGTCGCCGAGCGGGCCGGCGTCTCGCGCGCGCTGCTCTACCGTCACTTCCCCAGCAAGCAGGTCCTGTTCGCGGAGCTCTACCAGCAGGCAGCCGACCAGCTGCTGGCCCGGACCAGACTCGATCCCGCCGACACCCTGACCGAGCAACTGGTCCAGGGCCTGGACGAGCACCTCGACTATTTCGTCGCCAATCGCCACGCCGTGCTCGCCGCCAACCGCGTGCTGGCCGGCGACCCGGTGATCCAGACCATCATCAGCAACGAGCTCGACGCGCTGCGCGCCCGCCTCCTCACCGTGCTCCCCCTCACCGACGACCGGGCCCGCGCGGCAGTCTCCAGCGTGCTGAAGGGCTGGCTGGTCTTCGTCCGCGTCCTCTGCGTGGACTGGCTCACCGAGCCGACCTGCGACCGCGCCACCCTGCGGGACACCTGCGTCGGCGCGGTCCTGGGCGCCCTCGGGCCGCTGCTCGCCGCCGACCCGACTCCCGCCCCGGCCCGGCCCGACCCGCCGGAATCCGGGTGACGCCGGAGCCGCCGGACCGGTACCTTCCCCGGATGCCCACGCTCTTCGAACCGCCGCTGCTCACCCGTCTGAAGGCCGCCGACCGGATCCTGATCGCCGGGGCCGGCGGCGGGTTCGACGTCTACGCCGGGCTGCCGATCGCGCTCGCGCTGCGCGCCGCGGGCAAGGAGGTGCACCTGGCCAGCCTGTCGTTCAGCCACCTCTACGGACTGGACGCCGACGTGTGGCTGGAGCCCGAGCTGGCCCGGATCACCCCGGACACGCGCTCCGCCGAGCCGTACTTCCCCGAGCGGACGCTGGCCCGCTGGCTGCGGTTGCACCGGATGCCCGACACGGTGTGGGCCTTCGCCTCGGTCGGGGTGCAGCCGCTGCGGGCGGCGTACCGGGCGCTGGTGGAGCACCTCGGGATCGACGCGATCCTGCTGGTGGACGGCGGCACCGACATCCTGATGCGCGGGGACGAGGCGGGGCTCGGCACCCCCGAGGAGGACATGGCCAGTCTCGCGGCGGTCGCCGGTCTGCCGGAGGTGCCGGAGCGGCTGGTGGCCTGCCTCGGCTTCGGGGTGGACGCCTACCACGGCGTCAGCCACACCCTGGTACTGGAGAACCTCGCGGCCCTCGACCGCGCGGGCGGCTACCTGGGCGCCTTCTCCATCCCGCGCGACTCGCGCGAGGGCTCGCTCTACCTGGACGCCGTCCAGCACGCCCGGGACGCCTTCCCCGAGCACCCCAGCATCGTCAACGGCTCGGTGGCGGCCGCGCTGCAGGGCCGGTTCGGGGACGTCCGGTTCACCGACCGGACGAGGAACAGCGAACTGTTCGTCAATCCGCTGATGACGCTGTACTTCGGCGTGACGGTCGAGTCGCTGGCCGCGCACAACCTCTACCTGGACCGGATCGAGCGCACCCACCTGATGCGCCAGATCAGCTCGGTGATCGAGGAGTTCCGGGACGGGCTGCCGAGCCGGCGCCCGCCCCGGATGTTCCCGCACTGAGCGGCGCCGCGCGCTACGGCAGGGCGACCGTGACGGTGGCGGCCCAGATGTCGTCCTCGGTGGCAGTCGGCGCGACCGCGCTGCCCCAGGCGACGGCCAGGCGGGTGGGTGAGAGGGCGGAGAAGCCGAAGGTGTCCCCGGGCCAGACCGTGCCGGTGCCGAATGCCTGCGAGACCTGGACCGGGGCGGAGAGCCAGCCCTGCTTGACGGAGAAGGTCCGCAGGTACTGCGCGTAGCCGCGCGGGTCGCTGCTGCCCAGCCAGCCCACGTACGCGATCCCGGGCGGGCCGGCCACCACCTGCATGATGTGCGGGACGTTCAGGGTGTCGGTCGGCGCCTGGACGGGGGTGGACCAGGTGGCGCCGTGGTCCCGGGAGTAGCTGAGCCAGCCGGTGTCGGTGGTCGCTTCCTGGGTGTCCCAGGTCGCGTACAGCGTCCCGTCCGGGCCGAGCGCCTCGGCGCCGTCGATCCACCACTCGCTGTTGTTCATCGTCCCGGCGGCGGGGCCGATCCGCACCGGCGGCGACCAGGTGGCCCCGCCGTCGGTGGAGCGGGTCGCGTAGGTGTGGGCGACGGTGAGGTTGTCGGTCGGGACGTCGGTGACCACGTAGCCCTGGTACACCGCGTCGAGCGACCCGTCCGGCTCGACCAGGATGGGCGCGCTGTCGCCACCGCTGTTCGGGTAGCCGGGGCTGACGTACGTCATCGGGCTCCAGGTCCGGCCGCCGTCGGT
Source organism: Kitasatospora sp. NPDC058965 (assembly GCF_042741245.1). Classification (NCBI taxonomy): domain Bacteria; kingdom Bacillati; phylum Actinomycetota; class Actinomycetes; order Kitasatosporales; family Streptomycetaceae; genus Kitasatospora; species Kitasatospora sp. NPDC058965. Next base: position 4,757 of record NZ_JBHYKG010000342.1, on the reverse strand, counting down.
GGACTTCTGCATCACCACGTTGACGTCACCGGTGGCGAACGCGCAGCTGCCGCTCGGCGCGCAGACGAAGGTCACCGCCGCCGCGCTCGGGCCGTAGTCCCAGGTGAGGTAGAGCGTGCCGTCGGGGCCGGCGGCGATGAAGTCCCGGTCGGCCCAGTTACCGGCGTCCGGCGGCACGATCGAGCCGGCGGTCTTGAAGGTGGCGCCGTGGTCGGTGCTGACGTCGACCACCGGGTAGCTCAGGCCGGAGCGGGACACCATGAAGGCCACGTAGACGGCGCCGTTCGGCGCGACGGTGACCGCCGGGTCCCAGGACCGCTGGCCCTTCTGCCCCTCGCTGCCGGGCAGGGTGAGCGGAGCACCGAACGAGGCGCCGCCGTCGAGCGAACCGGCGAAGCCGATGCCCTTGCAGCCGATCCAGGCGTCGTACACGCCGTCGACCGCCGGGTCGACGGCCTGGATGGTCTCGGCGTTCTGTCCGGCGCAGGGGGCCGAGATGTTCACCGGCATGCTGACCGCGTAGCCGGCGCGGACCGGTGCGGCCTGCGCCGGGCCCGCGGTGAGGCCGAGCGCGGTGGCGCCGACGCACAGGCCGGCTATCAGGGATCGGAACGTGGCGCGGGGTACGTGCACGGGCTGATCTCCTCGTGACGACGGGGGTGAGGGTGACGGACCGTCAGTGGGGACGGGCGGCCCGTCCTTGTCGGATTCCCCCGCGCCTCACTTCCGAAGCCACGCAACTGTCCGGCTCCGCCCGCCGGGGCGGGCCCGCGCGAACGGCTCCCCCGCTTCGCCCAAGCGGATGGCTTTGGCCCACACGCCGTCAGACCTGGCCCCGAGCACCGGAGTTCCACCCGTACGGGTACCTACCATGCGGGGCATGAGCAGAAAGTTCCCCGGCCGCCTGCAGGCGTGGGCCGCCGCCTTCGCCACCGTGCTGGCCGTGACGGCCTCGACCGCCGCCGCCCCGGCCGCCGCGCCGCCGGGCGACATCCCGCCGGACATCGCGGCGATCATGGCGAAGCCCCCGTACGAGCACGCCCAGTGGGCCCTGCTGGAGATCGACCCGGCGACGGGGCAGACCTTCCACTCCCAGTTCCCGGACCAGTTCTTCACGGCCGGCTCGACCACCAAGCTGGTCACCATCTCGGGCAGCCGGCACACCGTCGGGCCGGACCACCGGTTCACCACGCCGGTGCACGCGATCGGCACCCGCGACGGCGCGACCCTGCACGGCAACCTGGCCATGGTCGCCCAGGGCGACCTCACCATGGGCGGGCGCACCCGGCCGGACGGCACCGTCGACTACGTCCCGATCGACCACACCTACGCCAACGACCTGCCCGGCGCCACGCTCACCCCCGAGGACCCGCTCGCCGGGCTGGACCAGATCGCCCAGCAGGTGCGGGACGCGGGCATCACCGCGGTGGACGGCGACGTGGTGGTCGACCCGCGGATCTTCACGCCCCCGGCGCTCGATCCGCAGCCGACCCCGCTGATCATCAACGACAACCTGATCGACCTGCTCACCACGCCCACCACCGAGGGCCGGCCGGCCCAGCTGAGCTGGCGGCCGCAGGTGGCGCCGTACCAGGTGACCTCGGAGGTCACCACCGGTCCCGCCGGCAGCACGACCGCCATCAACGTCACCACCTCGCCCGACGGCACCCGGATCACCCTCACCGGGTCGATCGCCGCAGACGCGCAGCCCGCGTTGAAGGTCTCCCACGTCCAGGACCCGAACGCGTTCGGGCGCACCGCCCTGATCGAGGCCCTCGGCCGCGCCGGAGTCACCGTCAGCGCGCCGCCGACCGGCGCGAACCCGGACGGCACGCTGCCCGCCTCCTACGACGACGACCCGCAGGTCGCCGCCTACGTCTCCCCGCCGTACGAGCAGTACGCCAAGCTGATCCTCAAGGTCAGCCACAACCTCGGCGCCAACCTGGCGCTGTGCAACATGGCGGTCGCCCGGGGCAGCAAGGACTGCTCCGACGGTTTCGCGATCGAGCGGGACTTCCTGAGCGGGACGGCCGGCGTGGACCCGGGCCAGTTCCAGCTGGTGGACGGGCGCGGCGAGCCCGCGGACAAGGTCACCCCCGAGGGCATCAGCCAGATCCTGGCGTACTGGCTGCGCACCCCCGAGGCGGACGAGTTCCGCTACTCGCTGCCGATCCTGGGGGTGGACGGCACCGGCGCGCTGTCCTGCACCCACGACTGCCCGGCGAAGGGGAAGGTCTTCGCCAAGCCCGGCACCGTGATCGGAGCGGACGACCTCAACCAGCGGCTCGCGGTGGGCGCCCAGGGCCTGGGCGGCTACCTGGTGACGGACGACGGCTGCCTGCACATCTTCTACGTGATGGTCAACGGCGCCTCGACCCCGGACATCCAGAGCTTCCTGGAGGTCAACCAGGACGTCAACACGATCGCGGCCCTGCTCCAGGAGCACGCGTCCGCGACCCGCGCCGCCCTCCTCCACCACTGACCGTCCCTGCCGTGGCGCCCGGTCCCTCCCGGCCGGGCGCCGCGGCGCGCGGCCGGTCAGCCCGGCTGCCCGTCCAGGTGGGCGGCGACGACCGCGAAGAACCGCGCCGGGCCCTCGAACGGCAGGGCTCGCCAACCTGGAGGCGAAGGGGCTGATCACCCGACAGCCGCACCCGTGGCACCGCAAGGTGGTCGAGGTGAACCTCACCGAGGACGGCCGGGCGCTGCTCGCGCGGGCCGACGCGAAGGCCGTCGCGATCGAGCAGCGGATCGCCGACGGCTTCAACCCCGAGGAGCGCGCCCAGCTGATCGAGCTGCTGACCCGCGCCTCGGCGCAGCTGACCGGGGAACCGGAGCCGGACTGAGCCCGGCTCCGGCAGTCGCGCTCCCGACCGGCCGTCAGGAGCGCAGTGGGTACTACTTCTCCAGCTCGCCCGGCTGCGCCGGACCGGGGCGCTCGCCGTCGGTCGCGGCGCCGCCCTGCGGCGTCCCCAGGCCGCGGCGGACCGAGTCCAGGATCGTCAGGCCCTGGCTGACCAGGCCCGCCGCGATCTCGCCCAGGCCGTCGGCGCCGTTGAGCACGTTGACGTTCGCACCCGCGAGGCCGCCGGCCGCCTCCTTGACGATCTGCGGCAGCTGGTCGATCAGCATCCGGTCCAGCGCGACCCGGTCGTGCGAGGCGGCCGCCTCAGCCTGGATCTTCATCCGCTCCGCGTCGGCCAGCGCCAGCACCCGGATCCGCTCGGCCTCCGCCATGGCCGGCTTCACCACCTCCGCGACCAGCTGCTGCTGGCGCAGTTCGGCGGCCCGCTGGGCCAGTTCGGTCTGCGCCGCCAGCACCTCGCGCTGGGCGTTCGCCTGGGCCAGCGGACCGGCCTGGGCCGCCTCGGCCTGGGCCCGGTCCACCTCGGCGCTGTACTGCGCCTTGACCACCGCCGTCTCCCGGGCGTACTCGGCCTGGCGGCGGGCGGACTGCTGCTCCGCCTCCACCGACGCCTGGGTGGCCTGCGCCTGGGCGATCTGGGCCTGGCGCTGGATGGCCGCCCGGTGCGGGGCCGACATCGCGGAGATGTAGCCGGTGTCCCCGTCGTCGATCGACTGGATCTGCAGCGAGTCGACGATCAGGCCGATCTTCCCCATCTCCGCCTTCGAGGTGTCCAGCACCTCGGTGGCGAGCTTCTGCCGCTCGGTGACGATCTCCTCCACCGTCATCGAGCCGATGATGGCGCGCAGGTGACCGGCGAAGATCCGCCCCGTCAGCACCGACATCTGGTCCTGGTCGGAGAGGAAGCGCTGGCCGGCGTTGACGATGCTCTCGTTATCGTTGCCGACCTTGAACGCGATGACCGCCCGGACCGTCAGCGCGATGCCCTGCTTGGTCACGCAGGTCTCGGCGACCTCGGCCTCGCACATCGCCAGGGTCAGGAACCGCACCTTGCGGAAGACCGGGAACACGAACGTGCCGTGCCCGGTCACCACCCGGAACGGCGCACCGGACAGGCCCCGCCTGCCACCGGAGATCAGCATCGCCTGGTCGGGGGCGGGAACGCGGTAACCGAACATCCTGGGTCTCTCCTCAGCGCGTGCCGTCGACCCCGTTGGCCAACGGGTCGTCGATCGGATCGGTCCACTTCATCACGTCGACCTGGCGGGCGCCGCGCGATTCGATCACCAGGACCTCGGTCCCCCGTGGCAGCACCTGCTCCGACCAGGCGAGGAAGGTCTCCGAGCCGCCCCTGATCTTCACCAGCACCTCGCCCGGGCCCGCGGCCCCCCGCGTGCCGACCAGCAGCACGCCGGGGCAGCCGATCACGGCCTGGTCCGACTCCATCGGCGGCGACCCCTCTCGTCGAGCGTCGCGCGACCACCCTGGCAGTGGTCCCGGTCGGCACCCACCGGGCGCACGACCGGATCACCGTACCGGAGTGGCCCTCCCTCCAGGGTGTCACTCGGCACCCTTCCGCGGCAGCGGCACCCGCGGAGCGACCACGGAGCGGCGCGAAACCGGAACGCGGTTGCCCCCGCCGCGGGCCGCTGGACGGCGCGATCGGGGGTAGCCGCCTGCGGACAGGCACGTCGCAGATCGCAGCAGACTCGGGAGGGACCGGCTGATGAGCAGCACGGAGATCAGGGACACCCGCGTGGTCGAGGCGCTCGCCCGGGCCACGCACCGGGCGGGCGGGCGGGCCGCCGACGCGGTGCGCACCGCCCGGCAGGCCGCCGGACCGGTGCTGGCGGCGGCGGTCGACCAGGCGCGGCACGCGACCGGCAGGGTC
>NZ_JBHYKG010000341.1:0-8619 GCF_042741245.1 Kitasatospora sp. NPDC058965 | reverse complement strand
CCCTTCGGGACCGCCGGGGCACCGCCACCGGAAGCGTCGGGTCGGCCGTGCTGCGCGGCTCAGAGCACCGCGGCAGCCAGCACCTTGCGTGCCCGGAGCGAGGCGCGCTCCGCCTTGCGGCGCAGCTTGGCGACCCGCATCGCCCGCAGCGCCAGGCGTTGGTCCTCCGCCTCGAGGAGGCGGTCTTGCATATGGGCACGGGCCAGGTTTTCCTGCAGTAGATGCATCTCAAGGGTCCTGTTCTGGATCGAAAGTTCGGTGGACTGCTCGGCGCGGGCCTTGGGCCCTGCGGTGATCGCCATGTCGTGGTCCTGCTCGTGGTGCGTCATCGGGTAGGTGGTCTGAACCGCGGCATCAGCCTGGGCATGGGCGATGCGTACGGAGTGGCGCAGGGCGCCGTCCGCCGGGGGGCATTCCCGGGGGACTGTCGCTGCTCGAAGTGCGGGGTTCACGCCGAAACCTCGGTCTTGCGCGGGCGGCCGCGCGGCCGCTTGCGGGCCACCACGACACCCTGGACGAACAGCTCGCCACCCCAGACGCCCCACGGCTCGCGGCGGTCGAGGGCGCCGGTCAGGCAGGCCTCCTTGACCGGGCAGGTGCCGCAGAGGGACTTCGCGTACTCCACGTCGGCCGGGGTCTCGGCGAAGAAGACCTCGGGGTCGAAGGAGCGGCAGGGGATGGGAGCGCCGAGCGTCTCGGTGTCGTCGAGCGAGGTGAGCTGCATGAGAGAGCCTTCCGGAGGGGGGAACGGAGCGGGAGCGGCCGGGATCGGCGTTGCCGGTACGGACGGGAGGGGCGGTGTGATGACCGTGGACACTGGTGGCGTCTTCCTCGTCTTGGTGTGGTTCCGGTCCAGCTGACTGGTCTGGCTGGACCGGAGGCCCCGGGGGGCCTTGGGTGGTCTGTCGTACCGGACAAAACAGAAGGGCCGCGGATCCCGAAACGGGTTCCGCGGCCCTGGAGTGGCCCACCTGAGGGTTACTCAGGTTCGCTTCCTCCAGGGTTCAGGCCCGCGGAAGGCCCGGCTCCGGATGGCCTCGGCGCCCGCAAAGGCGGCCTTGGCCTCGTTGATCAGCTGCTCGTCCTGCTCGGCGGCTCCGGCACCGATGACCTGCAGATAGGCGCCATGCTTGGCCGCCGCTTCCACTGCCTTCGGTGCCTTGGTCGGTCGCTCGTCGCGCATCACACGCGCCGCATCGACGGAGACCTCGCCCCAGCCCAGGAACAGACCCGTCTCGACACCCGTCCCCAGGACACTGGGGGCGAGGAGGGCGCTGAGCAGTCCGGCGCACGAGGCACCGGTACCGCCGGCAGCACCGCCACGGATGGCGTCGAGACCCAGACCGCCGGCGACGCCGGACAGCGAGGCAACGGCAGAGGTCTGGCCAGTCATTTTGGTGATCATCTGGTTCGTTCCCACTGTCTTCGCCTCCCTCGGCGTCTCGCGGTGCCCAGTCCCCCGGGCGCCGGTGTTCGGATGTCTGTCGGTCGTGCTCCTGCCGGGGCAGGGGTCAAGCAAGATCATGCGCAGGGGAAAGCCAGGTCAGGATGCTCCCGAGAGGCTTCGCGGTCTGGTTCCCCTTGACCGCTCCGGCAGGCTATTGCGCTTCGTGCACAGCGCGCAAACTATTTTTCCGGCGAGTTTCGGGACTCGTCCTCGGCGAGGTCCGCATCGACCTCACCCGAGGGGTCGTCCGTCTCAGCGGCCCGGTCCACCTCGGGGTCTTCCCCCGAGCACAACGACAGCACGTCGGCCCCGTACTTGTCCAGCTTCATGGCACCGACCCCGGAGATCTGGGTCAGTTCCGACACACTTGTCGGCACGTCCTCGGCGATCGCCATCAGGGTGGCGTCGGTGAAGACCACGTAGGCGGGGACGCCCTGCTCCTTCGCGCGGCGCGAGCGCCACTCGCGCAGCCGCTCGTACAGCCCCTCGTCCATCCCGGAGGGGCAGTCCTCGCAGCGCCGCAGCTTGCGCTCCACCGCCTCGGTCAGGGTGCGCCCGCAGACCCGGCAGCGGACCGGTCCGCGCGGCGCCCGGCGCGCCGCCGAGCGCTCCACCGAGCCCTCCCCGCTGCCACGCGCCCCCGCACGGGCGCCGCCCGCGCCGGAGCCCGGCCGCAGCCCGTCCAGGAAGCGGGTGGGCTTGCGCCCCGCCCGGCCGCCCGGCGAGCGGGCCAGCGCCCAGGAGAGGGTCAGGTGCGCCCGCGCACGGGTCACCCCGACGTAGAGCAACCGGCGCTCCTCCTCCAACTGCTCGTCGGTCTTCGCGTAGATGATCGGCAGCGTGCCCTCGGTCAGGCCGACCAGGAAAACCGCGTCCCACTCCAGGCCCTTGGCGGCGTGCAGCGAGGCCAGCGTGGCCCCCTCGACCGCGGGCGCGTGCTGGGCGGCGGCCCTGGCGTCCAGCTCGGCCACGTAGGCGGGCAGGTCGGCCGGCTCCCCGGCCGCCCGGCGCCCGGCCTCGAACTCCTCGGCGAGCCGGACCAGCGCGGCCAGCGACTCCCACCGCTCGCGCACTGCGCCGGAGCCGGCCGGCGCCGTCGCGGTGAAGCCCCGGGTGGCCAGCACCGCCCGCACCTGGGCGGCCAGGTCGGGCGCGTCCGCGGTGAGCGGATCGCTGCCGGCCCGCGCCGCACCGCGCAGCAGCAGCCCGGCCTCGCGCACCTCGGGCCGCTCGAAGAACCGCTCGGCGCCCTTGAGCTGGTAGGCCAGGCCCAGGTCGGCCAGCGCCTGCTCGTAGATCTCGGACTGGCTGTTGGTGCGGAACAGCACCGCGATCTCGCTGGCCCGCACCCCCTGGTCGATCAGCTCCTTGATCCGGTGCGCGGTGGCCTCGGCCTCGGTCGGCTCGTCCGCGTACTCGACGTAGACCGGCTCGGGGCCGCCGGGACGCTGCGAGACCAGCTCCAGCCGGTGCCGGGCGGCCGCGCCCCGGGCCTGCGCGAGCAGGCCGTTGGCCAGGTGCACCACCTGCGGGGTGGAGCGGTAGTCGCGCACCAGCTTCACCACCGTGGCGTCGGGGTGCTTGGTGCGGAAGTTCAGCAGGTAGTCGGGGGTCGCCCCGGTGAAGGAGTAGATGGTCTGGCTGGCGTCGCCGACCACGCACAGGCCGGCCCCGGCCCCGCCGCCGGTCCACTGGTCCAGCAGGCGCTGCTGCAGCGGCGAGACGTCCTGGTACTCGTCGACCGTGAAGTGCCGGTACTGGGCGCGCACCCGCTCGGCGATCTCCGGGCGGTCCTCCAGGATGGCGGCGGTGAGCAGCAGCACGTCCTCGAAGTCGATGACGTTGCGGTCCCGCTTGGTCTGCTCGTAGGTCGCGTAGACCCGGGCGATCTCGCCCGGGTCGCGCGGGGCGTCGCGGCCGGCCTTGGCCACCGCCACCGGGTAGTCGTCCGGCACGATCTGGGTGACCTTGGCCCACTCGATCTCGCTGGTCAGGTCGCGCAGCTCGGAGCGCTGCACCCGCAGGCCGCTGCGCCCGGCCGCCTCGGCCACCAGCTGCACCTTGCGCTCCAGCAGCCGGGGCACCTCGCCGCCGACCGCACGCGGCCAGAAGTACTGCAGCTGGCGCAGCGCGGCGGAGTGGAAGGTGCGCGCCTGCACCCCCTCGGCGCCGAGCTGGCGCAGCCGGCCGCGCATCTCGCCGGCGGCCCGCGCGGTGAAGGTCACCGCGAGCACCTGCTGGGGCTGGAACACCCCGGTGCGCACCCCGTAGGCGATCCGGTGGGTGATCGCCCTGGTCTTGCCGGTGCCGGCGCCGGCCAGCACGCAGACCGGCCCGTGCAGGGCCGTGGCGACCGCGCGCTGCTCCGGGTCCAGCCCGGCCAGCACCGCGTCCGGATCGCTCGGGCGGGCGCCGTACCAGCCGGCACCGCCCGGTCCGCCGAACCCGCCGCCGTCCATCGAGAGCTCCTCCTGCATGGGCTCCATCCTCTCAGCCCCACCGGGTCGACCCACCCGGTGCCGGACATCCTGGCAGCCCCGACCGACACCGCGCGGCCCGTTGTCCACAACCCCGGCAGGATCACCACACCGTCGGTTCCTCGTACCGAACGCTTGTCGCACCCGGGCTGTGGACGGCGCCGCGCGGAATGGCCGGGCGAGCGCGTACGTTGTGCGTCGCGGCGGCCCGCGTCCGGCGGCGCCGCCTCGTCGCACCCCGACGGACCCACCCCGGCGAAGGAGCCTGTTCGATGTCCGGCAGCGTCACGATGTACAGCACGACCTGGTGCGGCTACTGCAACCGCCTCAAGAGCCAGCTCGACCGCGAGGGCATCGCCTACACCGAGATCAACATCGAGCAGGACCCGGCCTCGGCCTCCTACGTCGAGTCGGTCAACGGCGGCAACCAGACCGTCCCGACCGTCCTGGTCACCAGCGTCAGCGGCGAGCAGGCCGTGATGACCAACCCCAGCCTGCTCCAGGTCAAGAAGGCGCTGGCCGCCTGATCCGGGCCGGCCGTGGCCGCGCCGCGCGTCAGGGGCGCGCGGCGCGCCAGTCGGCGGCCGTGAGGGCGTAGCGGACCCGGTCCCGGCTCCCGGTCGGGAAGACGATGGCGGCCGGCTCCACGCCCACCTCGGTGAAGCCGAGCCGCTCGGCCAGCGCCCGGCTGCGCAGGTTGCCCACCTCGGCGGTCAGCTCCACCCGGTCCATCCCCAGCGGTCCGAAGGCGTGCTCGATCAACACCTCGGCCCCGCGGCGGACCAGGCCGCGCCCCTCGTGGTCGGCGTCGATCCAGTACCCCAGCTCCGCCCGGGACTCGGTGCGGCCGATCCGCAGCCCCAGCGAGCCGACGATCCGGTAGCCGCCCCCGGGCACCGCCACGCCTATCGCCACCGGCAGCTGGGTCCCGGCCAGCCAGCCGTGCGCGGCCTGTTCCAGGAACTCCCGGGTCCCGTCCGGCTCCGGCACGGCGACGGCCCACGGCTCCCAGCGGGCCAGGCGCTCGTTGTTGGCCACCAGCACGGCGTGGTAGGCCTCGGCGATCTGGGCGGTGCGCGGCATCAGCACCGCCCCGTCACCCAGTGGGTGCGTGAAGAATGCGGTGGTCACGGCGTCGGCGGCCATGGTGTCTCCCCTCGTTGACCGACCGTCAGCCTACGGAGGGCCGACCCCGGGTCAGCGGCTGCCCCGCGCCTGGAGCTCGCCGAGCCCGTAGACCAGCCGGCAGCGGTCCGCCGAGTAGCGGGTCTCGATCACCCGCACCGGGCCGCGCGCGTCGTAGGTCACCCGGGTCTGCACCAGCAGCGGGACCCCGGGCCCGCCCTGGAACCACTGCGCCTCCTCCGGCCCGGGCATCCGGGCCACCAGCTGGTCCACCGCGCCGATCTCCTGCCGGCCCAGCGCCGCCAGCACCGCCTCGTCCCCGCCCGGCACCGGATCCGGTTCCATCAGCGCGGTGCCCGCGGCCACCCCGGCCCGGTAGTGGCTCTCCTCGATCGAGTAGGGCTCCCGGTCCAGCAGCCGCAGCTGACGGCGCACCACCACCGCCTCGCCCGGCCGCAGCCCGAGCCGGTCGGCCACGTCCACCCGGGCCCGCACGATCAGCATCTCGAACTCCGCGCTGAGCACCCGCCCGGCCGCGTCCGCCTCGGCGCTGTACACCTCGCTCGGCGCCGCCAGGCCGTCCCGCTGGGTGGGCACCGGCAGCGGCGCGGCCGGCGGCCCGTAGGCCCGGTGGTCCAGCATCGGGTGCTCGCGCAGGAAGGTGCCCTTGCCCTGCAGCCGGACCAGCCGCCCCTCGTTGACCAGCACGTCCACGGCGAGGCGCACGGTGTTGCGGGCCACGCCGTACTGCTGCTCCAGCTCGGCCTCCACCGGCAGCGCGGTGTCCGCCCGCCACTCGCCGGCCGCGATCCGCCGCCGCAGGTCGGCGGCCAACCGCTGGTACTTGGGGGACGAGACGCTGCCACTGGAGAGGGTCACCCTGGAAATGTAGCGATCGGGGTGACGGCCTTTCAGCTAAACCGACCATAACTGGCCATGATTGGTCCGCGGGCTCCGTCCCGGACCGACCGCGGAACGTTCCTGACCAGTGTGAATGAACAGTTCTGCAGCACCGCCCAGGTATTCCGTGTGCAATGCAGCAAGAAGGGGCGTGCGATCTAATCGCACGCCCCCAAATCATTCACTCCGTCACCACCGCGCCGTCTGCGGTATCGGCTCTCCGTACCACGTCTCGATCAGGTGCCGGGCGATCGAGATACCGGTCGGCGGCACGATCTCGCCCGATTCCCAGCCGGCCCGCAGGTCCTCCCGGGAGAACCAGCGCGCCTCGGCCAACTCCTCGCCGTCCACCGCGATGCCGGCCCCGCCCGGGGCCACCTTGCCGACGAAGCCCAGCATCAGGCTGGCCGGGAACGGCCAGGGCTGGCTGGCCACGTAGGCGACCTCGCCGACCCGGACCCCGGCCTCCTCCAGCACCTCGCGGGCCACCGCCTGCTCGATCGACTCGCCCGGCTCGACGAACCCGGCCAGGGTGGACCAGCGTCCCTCCGGCCAGAGCGCCTGCCGGCCCAGCAGGCAGCGGTCCTGCTCGTCGGTGATCAGCATGATCACCGCCGGGTCGGTGCGCGGGTAGTGCTCGGCCGCGCAGGAGGTGCACCGGCGCAGGTGCCCGGCGCCGGCCTTCTCGGTCGGGTGCCCGCAGCGCGAGCAGAAGCTGTGCAGCCGGTGCCAGTGCTCCAGGGCCACCGCGTGCACCAGCAGCCCCGCGTCCCGGGCCGACAGCGACCCGCCGACCTCGCGCAGCCCGGCCGGGCGGGCGTCGCCGTCCAGCCGCCCGGGCAGCGCCTCGCCGGCCGTCGCGAAGTAGCAGACCCCGTCCTCGTCGGTGCCCAGGAAGTACCGGTCGCCGCTCTGCGGCGCCTCGAAGGAGGGCAGCAGCACCAGCTCGGAGCCCTCCGCGGTGTCCACCACGAACGCCTCGCCGCCGGCGATCGGCAGCACCTTGGTGCTCGGGTGGCTCCAGGCCGCGGCCAGCCACGGCTCGTCCAGCCGGTGCTGCGCCGCCCGGTCCACCCCCGCCCGTGCCAGGGCCAGCGGGCGTGCGGTCTCAGGCTTGCTCATCGTGCTCCGTCCCCGTGTCGCGCACTCGTCGTCATCTCTGCGTCCACCGGGCTCAACGGTGGCTCTCGGCCAGGTCGCCCCACAGGTAGGCGGCGGCCTCCACACCCTTGAGCAGCAGGTCCAGCTCGACCTTCTCGTCCACCGAGTGCCAGCCGTCCGAGGGCACCGAGATGCCCAGGAAGAGCACGGTGGCGCCCAGCACGTCGCGCAGGTCGGCGGCCGGTCCGGAGCCGCCCTCCCGGGTGAAGAGCACCTCCTGCTCGAAGGCCCGCTCCATCGCCCGCACCGTGGAGCGCAGCGCCGGGTGGTCCAGCGGGGTCAGGCAGGGCCGGGTGATGCTGCCGAAGTGCACCCGGTGCCCGATCCCGGCCGGCACCCGCGCGGCCACCCAGTCCCGCACCGCCTGCTCGATCCGCTCCGGGTCCTGGCCGGCGACCAGCCGGAAGGAGAGCTTGAGGTGCGCCTCGGCCGGCACGATGGTCTTGGTGCCGGGGCCGGTGTACCCGCCCCAGACGCCGTTCACCTCGGCGGTGGGCCGGGCCCAGATCCGCTCCAGGGTGGAGAAGCCGGCCTCGCCCTGCAGCCCGTGCGACTTCGCGGTGGCCAGCCAGCCGGCCTCGTCGAACGGCAGCTTGGCGAACAGCTCGCGCTCCTGCTCGGTCAGCTCCACGATCCCGTCGTAGAAGCCGGGCACCGCGATCCGGCGCTGCTCGTCGTGGAGCGCGGCGGCCAGCTCCGCGGCGGTGGTCGCCGGGTTGGGCACCGCACCGCCGAAGGACCCGGAGTGGATGTCGCTGTCCGGGCCGGTCAGGTCGATCTGGCAGTCCAGCTTGCCGCGCATGCCGGTGCAGACGGTCGGGGTGCGCTCGTCCCACATGCCGGTGTCCGAGACCACCACCAGGTCGGCCGCCAGCCGGTCGGCCTCGCGGCGGATCAGCGCGCCGAAGTTCGGCGAGCCGGACTCCTCCTCGCCCTCGATCAGCAGCTTCAGGTGGACCGCCGGCGCGGTGCGGCCGGTGGCGGCCAGGTGCGCCCGCAGGCCCAGGGTGTGGAAGAAGACCTGGCCCTTGTCGTCGGCGGCGCCGCGGGCGTGCAGCCGGTTGCCGACCACGGTCGGCTCGAACGGCTCGGTCCGCCAGCCGTCCGCCCTGGCGGCCGGCTGCACGTCGTGGTGGCCGTAGACCAGCACGGTGGGCACCCCGGCCTCGCCCGCCGGCCACTCGGCGAAGACCGCCGGCAGCCCGTCCGTCTCCCAGACCTCCACCACCGGGAACCCGGTCTCGCGCAGCTTCGCCGCCAGCCACTCGGCCGACCGGCGCACGTCGCCGGCCCGGTCCGGGTCGGCGGAGACGGAGGGGATGCGCAGCCAGTCGGCGAGGTCGGCCAGGAAGGCCTCCTGGTGCTGGGCGATGTAGGAGCGGACGACGCTGTCCGGGGTTTTCGTCATACGGACGACCTTAGTTCGCCCGACCGGGTCGGTGGGGCCGCCGGCGGGGGGGCCGGGCCGCCGGGCGCCCGGGGGGGGGGGGGCCCCCCCCCCCCCCCCCC
>NZ_JBHYKG010000340.1:0-8710 GCF_042741245.1 Kitasatospora sp. NPDC058965 | reverse complement strand
GGCCTGCGGCGCACCGGTGCGCCGCCGGTGAGGAGTGCGTCGTGCGGATCCTGCTGCTCGCGTCCGGGTTCAACAGCCTGACGCAACGTGTGTTCACCGCCCTGCGCGAACGCGGGCACGCCGTCGCGGTGGAGCTGGCCCTCGGCGACGAGTCGCTGCGCGCCGCGGTGGACCGCCTGCGACCCGAGCTGGTGCTGGCCCCGATGCTCAAGTCGGCCATCCCCGAGGACGTCTGGTCGACCGTCGGCTGCCTGGTCGTGCATCCGGGGCCGCTCGGCGACCGGGGACCCTCCTCGCTCGACCGGGCCGTGCAGCGGGGGTGCACCGACTGGGGCGTCACCGTGCTGCAGGCCGAGGCGGAGATGGACGCCGGGCCGGTCTGGGCCACCGAGCCGTGCGCGCTGCCGCCGCTCGCCAAGAGCGACCTGTACCGCGGCGAGGTGGCCGACGCCGCGCTGGCGGCCGTGCTGGCCGCGGTCGACCGGTTCGCCGGCGGCACCCACACGCCGCTGCGCCAGGACGCGCCGCCGGTCCGCGACCGGGTCCGGGTGCGCCCGCCGCTGCGCCAGCCGGAGCGGCGGATCGACTGGCAGCGGGACTCGACCGAGGCGGTGCTGCGCACCCTGCGGGCGGCGGACTCGCAGCCGGGGGTGCTGGACGAGATCGACGGCACCGCGTGGTTCCTGCACGGCGGCCACCGCGAGGACCGGCTGCGCGGGCGCCCGGGCGAGCTGCTGGCGACCCGGGCGGGGGCGGTGTGCCGGGCCACCGCCGACGGCGCGGTGTGGATCCCGCAGCTGCGGCCCCGGCGCCGGCCGGGCGGCCCCGCCACCTTCACGCTGCCGGCCGCCACCGCGCTCGCCCTGGCCGGGCAGCCGCTGCCGGCCCCCGCGCCGCTCGACCCGGCGGCGGTCGGCGACCGCCGCACCTGGAGCGACATCCGCTACCGGGAACACGGGGAGGTGGGCCTGCTCCGGTTCGCCTTCCCGGGCGGGGCGATGAGCACCGACCACTGCCGGCGGCTGCTCGCCGCCTACCGCGAGGCCTGCCGCCGGCCCACCTCGGTGCTGGTCCTGGGCGGTGCCCGGGACTTCTTCAGCAACGGCATCCACCTGAACGTGATCGAGGCGGCCGCCGACCCGGCGGCGGAGTCCTGGGCCAACATCAACGCCATCGACGACCTGGTGGAGGCGGTGCTGACCACCACCGACCGGCTGGTGGTGGCCGCGCTCGGCGGCAACGCCGCGGCCGGCGGGGTGATGCTCGCCCAGGCCGCCGACGAGGTCTGGTGCCGCGACGGCGCCGTGCTCAATCCGCACTACCGGCTGATGGGCCTGACCGGCTCGGAGTACTGGACCTACTCGCTGCCCCGCCGGGTGGGCACCGCGGCGGCGGAGCAGCTGCTGGAGGCGGCGCTGCCGGTCGGCGCGGGCCGGGCGGCGGAGCTCGGACTGGTGGACCGGGTGCTGCCGGGCGGCCCGCAGGACTTCGCCGGGCAGGTCCGCGCGCTGGCCGGGCGGTTGGCCGCGGGCGCCGGCACGGCGGCCAGGACCGCCCGGAAGAAGGCCGAGCGGGAGCGCGCCGAGGGCGAGCGGCCGCTGGCCGACCACCGGCAGCAGGAGCTCGACCGGATGCACGCGATCTTCTTCGACCCGGAGCACCCGTACCACGCGCTGCGGCGCGCCTTCGTCCGCAAGGAGCGGCCGACCGCCACGCCCGCGCACCTGGCCCGCTACCACCGGCCGCCGCACCTCGCACCCCGGTGACTTTGCGTACGCGTCCGTGACCGGCGGTTCACCCGGGTGGCTGCGGTGGACCGCCCGCGGCGGCGTGGCGTGCGCTATCAACGGCAGTGACGCCCTTTTCTGGTGAGCGTCACCTCCCAGACCCTGGAGGCATCCCATGACGGATGCGCAGACAACCCCCGCGCCCGCTGCGGCCGAGGAAGAGAGCCCGATCCACATCCTCTGGATCAACGCGGGGCTCAGCTGTGACGGCGACTCCGTCTCGCTGACCGCCGCCACCCAGCCGAGCATCGAGGAGATCGCGCTGCGGGCGCTGCCCGGCCTGCCGCCGATCGCGGTGCACTGGCCGCTGATCGACTTCGAGTGCGGCCCGGTGCAGGGCGCGGACAACTTCGTCGAGTGGTTCTTCAAGGCGGACCGCGGCGAGCTGGAGCCGTTCGTGCTGGTCGTCGAGGGCTCGATCCCGAACGAGTCGATCAAGCCCGAGGGCTACTGGTGCGGGTTCGGCGACGACCCGGCCACCGGCCAGCCGATCACCACCAGCGAGTGGCTGGACCGCCTGGCACCCAAGGCGCTGGCGGTGGTGGCGATCGGCACCTGCGCCACCTACGGCGGGATCCACGCCATGGAGGGCAACCCGACCGGTGCCATGGGCGTGCCGGACTACCTGGGCTGGAACTGGAAGTCCAAGGCCGGCCTGCCGATCGTCTGCGTGCCCGGCTGCCCGATCCAGCCGGACAACTTCGCCGAGACGCTGACCTACCTGCTCTACCAGGCGGCCGGCGCGGCGCCGATGATCCCGCTGGACGACAAGCTGCGGCCGGCCTGGCTGTTCGGCGCCACCGTGCACGAGGGCTGCGACCGCGGCGGCTACTACGAGCAGGGCCAGTTCGCGACCGCCTACGGCGAGCCCACCTGCCTGGTGAAGCTGGGCTGCTGGGGCCCGGTGGTCAAGTGCAACGTGCCCAAGCGCGGCTGGATGGACGGCATCGGCGGCTGCCCCAACGTCGGCGGCATCTGCATCGGCTGCACCATGCCGGGCTTCCCGGACAAGTTCATGCCGTTCATGGACGAGCCGCCCGGCGGCAAGGTGTCGAGCACCGCGAGCGGCGTCTACGGCGCCGCGATCCGGCGCCTGCGCGCGTTCACCCTCGACACGGTGGACAAGGAGCCGAAGTGGCGGCACACCGGCAGCCGGCTGACCACCGGTTACCGCTCCCCGTGGTGACCGTCCCGAAGAGCAGTTGACGACCCCTCACCGACCTGCCCGCGATCCGAAGGACTCAGGAGACAGACGATGGCACCCACCGCCAAGCCGGCCGGAGACAACTCCGGCCTGATGGAGATGTCCTGGGACCCGATCACCCGGATCGTGGGCAGCCTCGGGATCCACACGAAGATCGACTTCAAGCAGAAGCGGGTGGCGGAGTGCTACAGCACCTCGTCGGTCTTCCGCGGCTACAGCGTCTTCATGCGCGGCAAGGACCCGCGCGACGCGCACTTCATCACCAGCCGGATCTGCGGCATCTGCGGTGACAACCACGCCACCTGCTCGGTCTACGCCCAGAACATGGCCTACGGGGTGAAGCCCCCGCACCTCGGCGAGTGGATCATCAACCTCGGCGAGGCCGCCGAGTACATGTTCGACCACAACATCTTCCAGGAGAACCTGGTCGGGGTCGACTACTGCGAGAAGATGGTCCGCGAGACCAACCCCGGCGTGCTGGAGCAGGCCGAGCGGACCGAGGCCCCGCACGCCGCCGAGCACGGCTACCGCACCATCGCGGACATCATGCGCTCGCTCAACCCGCTGGAGGGCGAGTTCTACCGCGAGGCGCTCCAGGTCAGCCGCTACACCCGGGAGATGTTCTGCCTGATGGAGGGCCGCCACGTGCACCCCTCCACGCTCTACCCGGGCGGCACCGGCACGGTGGCCTCGGTGCAGCTGTTCACCGACTACCTCAGCCGACTGATGCGCTACGTCGAGTTCATGAAGCGCGTGGTCCCGCTGCACGACGACCTCTTCGACTTCTTCTACCAGGCCCTGCCCGGCTACGAGGAGGTCGGCCGGCGCCGGGTGCTGCTCGGCTGCTGGGGCTCCCTCAACGACCCCGACCACTGCGACTTCACCTACCGCAACATGACCGACTGGGGCCGGCGGATGTTCGTCACCCCCGGCGTGGTGGTGGACGGCAAGTTGGTCACCAACGACCTGACGCAGATCAACCTGGGCATCCGGATCCTGCTCGGCAGCTCCTACTACCAGGACTGGGCGGGCCAGGAGCAGTTCGTCACCCACGACCCGCTGGGCAACCGGGTCGACCCGCGCCACCCGTGGAACCAGCACACCATCCCGGCCCCGCAGAAGCGCGACTTCGACGACAAGTACAGCTGGGTGATGTCGCCGCGCTGGTTCGACGGCAAGGACCACCTGGCGCTGGACACCGGCGGCGGCCCGCTGGCCCGGCTCTGGTCCACCGCGCTCTCCGGCCTGGTGGACGTGGGCTACGTGAAGGCGACCGGCCACAGCGTGCTGATCAACCTGCCGCGCACCATGACCAAGCCGGAGACCACCTTCGAGTGGAAGATCCCGCAGTGGAGCAACGCGCTGGAGCGCAACCGCGCCCGCACCTACTTCCAGGCCTACGCGGCGGCGCTGGCCCTGCACTTCGCCGAGCAGGCGCTCGGTGAGGTGCGGGCCGGGCGGACCCAGACCTGGGAGAAGTTCGAGGTGCCGGACGAGAGCATCGGCTGCGGCTTCACCGAGGCGGTGCGCGGCGTGCTCTCCCACCACATGGTGATCCGCGACGGGAAGATCGCCAACTACCACCCGTACCCGCCCACGCCGTGGAACGCCAGCGTGCGCGACACCTACGGCACGCCCGGCCCCTACGAGGACGCGGTGCAGAACACCCCGATCTTCGAGGAGAACCCGCCGGAGAACTTCAAGGGCATCGACATCATGCGCGCGGTCCGCAGCTTCGACCCGTGCCTGCCCTGCGGCGTCCACATGTACGTGGGCGGCGGCAAGACCGTCAAGAACCTGCACGTCCCCACCGGCCTGAGCGGACTGGCCGGATGACCGTGGCGGCGGCGAGCAGCCGCGTGGACGAACTGCTGGACCAGCTGGCGGCCACCGCCGACCTGCGCACCGCCGAGACGGTCGAGGAGCTGGTGCGCGCGCTGATGGCGATGTACGGCGAGGGGCTGGCCCGGCTGGTCGGCCTGCTCTCCGGGCGCTCCGGCGCACCGCTGGACGCGCTGCTCGGCGACGAGTTGGTGGCCGGCCTGCTGGTGCTGCACGACCTGCACCCGGAGGACACGGCCCGCCGGATCGACCGGGCCCTGGCGGCGGCCGACGCCGCGTCGTACCGGGTGGACGGGTTCGACCCGGCCACCGGCGCGCTGCGGCTGACCGGCCGGGCGGACGGGTGCGGCTGCGGCTCCGCCGAGGCCACCCGGGCCCGGATCGAGGAGGCGCTCTCCTGCTTCGCCCCCGAGGTCGGCCCGGTCGAGCTGAGCAGCGCGCCCCGGGAGCCCGCGCTGCTGCAGATCGGCCCGCGGCCGGGCGCCCGGTGAGCGCCCCGGTCGCCGGCGGACTGCGCAGGTTCCTGGCCCCCGCGCCGCCGCGCCCCGAGCGGTGCGAGCTGTGCGGGGTGGAGCTGGCCGGCGAGCACCGGCACCTGGTGGACGTCGAGCAGCGCGTCCTGGCCTGCTCCTGCCCGCCCTGCGCGCTGCTGCTGGACCGCGAGGGGGCCGGCGCGGGGCGGTTCCGGGCCGTGCCCCAGCGCTACCTGACGGACAGTCGGGCCGAGCTGGGGGAGGCGCTCTGGACGGCCCTGGGCATCCCGGTGGGCGTCGCGTTCCTGCTGCGCACCGGCGATCCGGAGCGCTTGCTGGCCGTCTACCCCGGCCCGGCCGGGCCCACCGAGAGCGACCCGGGCCCGTCCGGCACACAGACGCTGACCGCGGCCACCGGCCTGGCCGCGCTGCTGCGGCCCGACACCGAGGCGCTGCTGCTGGTGCGCACCGACGGGGACCGCCCCGGCGGCGACCGGCTCTGCGCGCTGGTGCCGGTGGACGCCGCCTACGCCCTGGTCGGCCGCCTGCGCAAGCACTGGCGCGGCTTCGACGGCGGCCCACAGGCGCGCGCCCAACTGGCCGAGTTCCTCGGCGACCTGCGCGCCCGGGCCACCGCCGTCGCCGTGGAACGGAGCGCCCCGTGACCGCCGTCGAGTTCGAGTGCACCGGAGTCCGGGCCGAACGCTACGCCGTCGGCCCGACCCTGCAGTTCGGTCTGCGGATCACCGCGGAGACGCCGGACACCCGGGTGCACGCCGTCGCCCTGCGCTGCCAACTGCGGATCGAGCCCGGCCGCCGCGGCTACGCACCGCGGGAGACCGAGGGGCTGGCCGACCTGTTCGGCACCCCGGACCGCTGGCAGCGCACCCTCCAGCCGCTGCAGTTCGCCCAGGTCGCCACCGTGGTGCCCGGGTTCACCGGCAGCACCGATATCGAGCTGGCGGTGCCGTGCAGCTACGACATGGAGGTGGCGGCCACGCGCTATTTCGCCGCCCTGGAGGACGGCGAGATCCCGCTGTTGCTGCTCTTCTCCGGCACCGTGTTCAGCGGGCCGCAGGGCTTCGCGGTGCACCCGGTGCCGTGGGACCGGGAGGCGCGCTGCCGGGTGCCGGTGGCCACCTGGCGCGAGATGGTCGAGCAGCACTTCCCCGGCTGCGGGTGGCTGCGGCTGCCCGGGGCCACCATGGGGGCACTGCTGGAGTACCGCTCCCGGCGCGCGCTGCCGTCCTGGGAGGCGACCGTCACCGCCCTGCTCGCCGACGCCCAGACCCCCGAGGTGGCCGCCCCGTGACCCACGCCGACGCCGACGCACGGTTCGCGACCGCCCGCCAGGTGGCCGACGCCGTGCTCTACGAGGGCTACGTGCTCTACCCGTACCGGGCGTCCGCCGCCAAGAACCGGATGCGCTGGCAGTTCGGCGTGCTGGTGCCGCCGACCTGGTGCGAGGAGAGCGGTGAGCGGTCCGTGCAGCGCACCGAGTGCCTGCTGGAACCGCGCGTGCAGGCCCACCTGCAGCTGCGGCTGCGGTTCCTGCGGGCCCAGCGCCGGGTGGTCCAGCGGGCCGCGGCCGGCGGCGACTGGGCCGCGGTGGAGCGGCTGGAGCTCGCCGACCGGGTGCTGGTCCCCTGGGACGAAGGGGTCGAGGAGCAGGAGGACCTGACCGTGCCGCTCGCCGACCTGTTCGGCGACGGGGTGCGGGTGCCGTTCGGGCGGCCGGACGGCGAGCAGCTGGAGCCGGTCCGCGACGAGACGGGCGCCGTGGTCGGCCGACTGCTGCGGACCAGCGGCCGGGTGGCCGGCGAGCTGCGGCTGTCGGCCGTCGAACTGCCCGGCCCCTACGGCCTGGTGCGGCTGGTCGCCGAGGTCGCCAACGTGCTCGACGGCCCGCCGCCGGAGCCGGGCGACCGGGCCGCCGCGCTGCCGCACGCGCTGGTCGCCACCCACCTGATGCTGGGGCTGACGGCCGGCCGGTTCCTCTCGCTGACCGACCCGCCGGAATGGGCCCGCCCGGCCGCGGCCGGGTGCCGCAACGAGCGCGGCTGGCCGGTGCTGGCCGGCGCCGACGGCGGCAGCGACGTGCTGCTCTGCTCGCCGATCATCCTGGAGGACCACCCCAGGATCGCGCCGGAGAGCCCGGGCGTGCTCTACGACGCGCTGGAGATCGACGAGATCCTCGCGCTGCGCACGGCCACCCTGACCGAGGAGGAGAAGCGCGAGGCCCGCGGCACCGACGACCGGGCCGCCGCCGTCATCGACCTCGCCGACTCGCTGCCGCCGGAGATCCTGGAGCGCCTGCACGGCGCGGTGCGCGGCCTGCAGGAGGTGACGGCGCCGCAGCCCGCGCTGCTCGAACCGCAGACGCCCTGGTGGAACCCGGAGGCGGACGCCGCCGTGGACCCGGGCACGGACCGGGTGCTGGTGGACGGGGTGGCGGTGGCCGCGGGCTCGCGGGTGCTGCTGCGCCCCGGACTGCGGCGCACCGACGCGCAGGACCTGTTCCTGCAGGGCCGCGCCGCCGTGGTGGAGGCGGTGATCCACGACGTGGACGGCGCGGTCCACGTGGCGGTCACCCTGGAGGACGACCCCGGGACCGAACTGCGCCGGCTGCAGGGCCGGTTCTGGTACTTCCAGCCCGACGAACTGGCGCCCCTGGAGGACGCGTGAGCGCACAGCGGTCCGAGCCGGCCCGGGTGCTGGTGGCCGGCATCGGCAACATCTTCCTCGGCGACGACGGCTTCGGCGTCGAGGCCGTGCAGCGGCTGGCCCGGGTGCCGCTGCCGCCGGGCGTGGAGACCGTGGACACCGGTGTGCGCGGCGTCCACCTGGCCTACCAACTGCTCGACGGCTACGACACGGTGATCCTGCTCGACGCGACCCGGCGCGGTGCGCCCCCGGGCACCGTCCACGTCATCGACGCCTCGCAGCAGCCGGCCGAGGCCGGGCCGGTGGCGGTGGACGGCCACCGGATGACGCCCGACGCGGTGCTCGCGCTGCTCGACACGCTGAGCGCCGGCACCGGCGGCCGCCGCCCCGACCGGATCCTGGTGGTCGGCTGCGAGCCGGCCTGCCTGGACGAGGGCATCGGCCTGAGCGCCCCGGTCGCGGCCGCGCTCGACGAGGCGGCGGCCACCGTGCTGGCGCTCGTCGGCGCGCCCGTGGCCGGCTGAACCAGAACCGCCGTCACCGGCCGGACCTGCCCGCTACCGCACCCGAGAGAGAGTGACCCGCATGCTGAAGTTCATCGGACTGGTGGTCGTCACCGCGGCCGCCGCCCTGGTCGCCGCCAACCTGCCCGACCTCAAGCGCTACCTGCGGATCCGCTCGATGTAGCGGCCGAACGGCTGACGGCCGGGTGGCGCAGCGGCGTGGCGGGGGGCCCCCGA
>NZ_JBHYKG010000339.1:0-8711 GCF_042741245.1 Kitasatospora sp. NPDC058965 | reverse complement strand
GCCCAGGGCCGACCGACCGCCGCGGGCGGCCCACCCGCGGGCTCGCTCCGTGATCCGGTGGGCGGGGCATAATGGCGGCTCGGGCGAGGGATCAGCGGGAGGCACCGACGTGGCCGTGACGGACGAGGCAATCGAGAAGATCAAGGCGATGATCCTCTCCGGCAGCCTCAAGCCCGGTGACCGACTGCCCAAGGAGCCTGATCTGGCGGCGCAGTTGGGCCTGTCCCGCAACTCGCTGCGGGAGGCGGTGAAGGCGCTGTCGCTGCTGAACGTGCTCGATGTCCGGCAGGGCGACGGCACCTACGTGAGCAGCCTGGCGCCCTCGCTGTTGCTGGAGGCCCTCACCTTCATCCTGGATCTGCACCAGGACGAGTCGGTGGTGGAGCTCTTCCAGGTCCGCGCGGTGCTGGAGTCGGCCGCGACGGGATGGGCCGCCCAGTGGGCGACCGAGGAGCAACTGGCCGAGATGGCGCGGCTGCTGGACGGTCTCGGGTCGGACCCGACGGTGGAGGAGCTGGTCGCCAACGACCTGGAGTTCCACCGGCTGATCGCGCGGGCCGGGGGCAACACCGTACTGGCCTCCTTGCTGGACGCCCTGGCGCACCGGACCGCCCGGGCCAGGGTCTGGCGCGGCGTGACGCAGGAAGCGGCCGTCGAACGCACCATGGCGGAACACCGCGGACTGCTCGACGCGCTGGTCGCGCACGACGTGGAGACGGCGAAGGCCCGGGCCACGGCACACGTCTGCGGTGTGGTGGACTGGTTGCGGAAGGCGCTGTGAGGCCTGCATCGCAGTGACCGGGCGGTGCAGTCCCATGAGGTGACGAACCGTCAGTTGTCCTGGCGGTTCGCCCAGAGCGTCGGATCGTTCACGTTGTCCTTGGTGACCAGGGGAGCGGGGAGCTGGTCCTCCAGGCCGTTGGGCAGCAGGACGATCGTGGAGTTGTGGTCGGTGGGGCCGGCCTGGAAGGTCTTGCCCGCGGCGGCGGCCTGGGCGTAGTACAGCGCGTACTTGGCGTACAGGTCGGCCGGTTGGGAGACGGTCGCGTCGATCTCGCCCTTGCGGATCGCGTCGTACTCCTGGGAGATCCCGTCGTTCGAGACGATGGTGAGGTGGCCGGTCTGGCCCGCCGGCTTGAGCAGGCCCTTCTGCTGGAGCAGCGTGAGCGTCGGCTGCAGGAAGACCCCGCCGGCCTGCAGGTAGAGGCCGTTCAGGTCGGGATCGGTGGCCAACGTGCTCTGCAGCTTGTCGGTGGCGACGTCGGCCTTCCAGTCCGTGGGCAGCTCGATCACGCGGATGCCGGGGAACTCGGTGCGCATGCAGTACGCGAAGCCCTGCGAGCGGTCGTACCCGTTGATCGAGTCGAGGGCACCCTGGAGTTCGGCGACCTTGCCCCTGCCGTGCAGCTGCTTGCCGAGGAACTCGCAAGCCTTCGTGCCGTAGGACCGGTTGTCCGTGCGGACCACCATGTAGGTGTTGCCGCTCTCCGGCACGGTGTCCACGCTGACCGTGCTGATGTGCTTCGCGAAGAGGTCGTCCAGCAGCATGGTGGTGGTCGTGGTGTCCTGCGGCGCCATCACGATCGCCTTGGGGTGCTGGTTCGCGAGCGCCTTGATGTTGGCGGTGAACTTGGCGCTGTCGCCGTCGGACTGGGTGACCGGCAGGACGTTCAGCCGGTCGGCGCCGATGTCCTGCTGCAGGTAGCGTGCGTAGGCCTTCCAGAAGTCCGAGTCGGCACGCGGGACATCGACCCCGATGGTCGCCGGGTGAGCGGCCGACGAGGTGGCGGTGGTGCTGCAGCCGGAGAGGGTGCCGGACAGCAGCAGGATGGTTCCGCCGACTGCGGTCGTGGGTGCGAGGGGTCTCTTCAACGGTCGGACCGTCCTGGGGGTCGAGTCGGTAGCGGCGGAGTCGATCGGGAGTCGGCGGCCGGCCGGTCCGCCGTGGAGCTGTCGGGGCGCGCCGGACGGCCCGAGGAACGGTGCTGCTGTGGCAGTCGACGAGGACGGCCCAATCATCGGATGGATCGTCAGCAGGCAGGACTTTACGAGCCTGCAAGAGCGCTGACAAGAGGAGGCCTCCGAGGAATGCCAAGCCGTGACATCCGGGCTTCTTTCCTGGTACTGGCCGAGCATGATGGAGGCTCGGGAGGCGCAGCGAAGGAATCCTCGGGCGGTGGAGGTCCGGCTCGTACGGTCAGGATGTGCCGATAGATAGGATGTATGGCGCGGCGAGTCGGGATCCCCCGTGCAGCGCGCCGAGTGCCGCACGGGTACGGCGGGCCGCACTCGGCGGTGACGGCGGTGGCTTCCGAAGCGCCGCGCGTGCCATCTCCCCGACCCGCCCGCCGGTATGCCGGGGGCGCCCAGCCGCCACGCCGGCGACCTCGTGCGCAGTCGCGGAGCGGAACCGCACGCCCCTCCGGCGGGCAGGCCAGTACGGGTGGCTACTTGAGCGGCGTGCCACCCGAGTTGCGGTAGGCGGTCGTCTTGTTGATCAGGTTCCCGCCGTCGGACTCGACCGTGGTCTGCTCCTGCTGCCCCGGGCCGAACAGGAGGGCGGCGACGTGCGCGTTCGCCACCTGGTCCAGGTGCGAGAAGAGCCAGTCGACCTTGTCGTCCTTGTAGTGGCCGAAGGTGTTGTTCTGCGCCGTGTTGCCCAGGGGGATCTGCCACAGGACCACCGGCTTGCCCACCGACTCGGCCATCATCTTGTACCAGCCCAGCGCGGCAGCGGCCTTCTGGTCGTTCCAGAAGGTGTCACGGCCGCCGTTGGCCGGCACCGCGTACCAGCCGGCGTCGCGGTCCACCACGTCGGCGACCAGGAAGTCGGCGTTCTTCGCCCCGAGGTCCGCGTAGTCCGAGGCGCACTTCTGCGGGTTGCTCTGCCAGTCCCAGCAGGTGAGGTGGAACCCGGCGCCCGTGTTGGGCGCGTACTCGTGGGCCATCGCTATCAGGCACTGGGCCAGGCCGGCGGCGCTGTTCTCCTGCGAACCGCAGTCCGTCGGGTTCGCAGCCCTGACCTGCGCGGCGACCTGGTGCGGGTTGCCGAGCGACCGGACGTAGCCCCAGAAGTCGGGCTCAATGTCGATCATGTCCTGCGAGGTGCCGATCTTCTGGAGGAAGAAGCGGTAGTCGTTCAGGTAGCGGGTGAGCAGGTCGGCCCTGTTGATGGCGGTGACCTCGCCCGGACCGTCGCCCTGGCCCGCCGCGTCCCCGAGGTCGCGCAGCGAGTACCAGGTCCAGAAGTTCTTCTGCGGGCGCGACTTGCCCTGGTACGTCGCCTTGGCCTGGTGGTCGTCGCCCCAGGTCACGTAGAAGCCGGGCGCCGTGGTCTCGCCGCTCCAGCAGCCCCACCAGCTCGACCACGAGGCCTTGCAGAGCGATGCCGTGTAGTAGTCCGACGAGGGCGCGGGCCGGCTGTGCACGTAGGCGTACCGCACGTCGAACGGCGCGGAGGTCGCCGAGGAGTCGTTCATCATGCCGCCGATGAGCACCGTGCTGCTGCCCATGAAGCTCTTGGCCGGACTGCCACCGCCGGCGGTCGGAGCCACCGGAGAGGCGGGGGAGGCCGGCGGCGCCGAGGCCGGGCGGGTACTGCTCGGAGCCTGGCTCGCCGGAACGGTGCCGCCCGGCCCGGCGGGCCCGGTGGGCGCGGCGCTGCTGCCGGAGCTGCCCGTGTTCCCGGTGCCGCCGACACTGCCGGCCGGGACGAGCTGCCACTGCTGGTCGGCGCCGCCCGAGTCGTGGTCCTGGGTGATGCGGCCGCCGTCGGCCTCGGAGCCGTTCCGGACCTCGACGGCCAGGCCGCTGTGACGGTTGATCAGACGAAGGTAGCCGTCCGGCGACTTCTCCACCTGGAACTGCTGGTTGGCGCCGTTCAGGTCGTGCCACTGCCCCAGCTCGGCGCCGGCGGTCTGCGACCAGTTGTAGACGTCCAGCACCTTGCCGGAGCTGCGGTTCTGCAGCCGGTAGGTCCCGTCGCCCGAGTCGATGAACCTCCACTGCTGGTTGGTCCCGCCGTTACGGCTCCACTGCGCGAGCGAAGCACCGTCGTAGGCGGCGAAACCGAGGTCGTCCAGTACCTCGCCGCTGCTGCGGTTGACCAGCACGTACCAGGCGTTCGTGTCCACGGTTCCCGCCGAGGCCGTGTTGACCACGACCACGGAACCGCCCACGACCGCCACGGCGACGGCTGCCCAGAGACTCCGCCGCCGGTACAGCCGACGGCCGCGGTGCGTCTGCCGCTGACCCGGAACGACCGAGCGGGACGACGCGCGACGGCGGGCGCGCCCACCGGGCGAGGCCTCCGGCGACGTGGAGGGGTGAGGGAACATGTCGGTGCTCTCTTTCGACCGTTGTCTCCGTCCGGAGCGCCTGTCCGGACATCCCCCAGTTGTCACCGCCCCGGGAAAGGTTGCCCCGGTGCCCGCAGATTCCTCGGGCACCGCCCTGCCAAGCAGGGTTACCTGCCGTGGGCCGCCGCGCGGCGGCGTCCGGGGAGCACCGGGACGCAGCCGGTGGAGACGGTCGGTAGGCCGCCGACGGCGCTGCGCACCGCGTTGCCGCGCCGGTCGCACGTTCTTCCTCCGGCTCCCGGTGCGGCTCGGCGGCCTGACGGAGCGTCGCGTCCGTCGGCCCGGTCAGTGGGCGGTCAGCACCAGCGCGAGGGCGATCAGGGCCGGAACGGTCTGCACAAAGATGATCTTCCGGCTCGCCGTGGCGGCGCCGTACGCGCCCGCCACCGCCACGCACACCAGGAAGAACACCTTGGCCTGGAAGCCCACCGGGTCGGACGCCACCGCGCCCCACACCAGACCGGCGGCGAGGAAGCCGTTGTACAGACCCTGGTTGGCTGCGAGTGCCTTGGTCTGGGTGGCGAACTCGGGGGTGGTGCCGAAGGCGGCGCGACCCCTCGGACCGGTCCACAGGAACATCTCCAGGACCAGGATATAGGCGTGCAGGGCGGCGACGAGCAGGACCGCGACGGTGGCGATGGTCGACATGGGGATCATGCTCACACACGGGCGGGGCGGCCCGGGGGCGGCCCCGGTGCGGACTCGCGGACGGTCAGGCGGGTGGGGAGGATCAACGGGCTCGGGTCCTGGCCGTCGATCGCCGCCAGCAGGACGCGGGCCATCTCCTGGCCGAGCGCGCGCACCGGCTGGTGAACGGTCGTCAGCGGCGGGTCCGCGTAGGCGGCGCTCGCGAGGTCGTCGAAACCGATCACGGCGACGTCGTCGGGGACCCGTCGACGGTGCCGGCGCAGCGCGTGCAGGGCACCCAGCGCCATGTTGTCGTTGGCGGCGAACACCGCATCGAGGCCTGGCTGTTCGGCCAGCAGCCGCTCCATCGCGGCCTCGCCGCCGGCCCGGGTGAATTCGCCCGGGGCCAGCCCGGCGGGGGCCAGCCCGGCCAGCGTCAGCGCCTCGCGGAAGCCGCGCTCGCGTGCGACGGCCGCCTGCAGATCCGGCTGACCGGTGATCATCGCGATGGTCCGGCGCCCGTCGCGCAGGAGGTGTTCGACGGCCGACCGCGCGCCGCCCCGGTTGTCCGGGTCCACGTACCAGCGGGGCGTACCGGTCAGCGGCAGGCCGCCGAAGACGACCGGCAGCTCCGTCTGCTCGGCCAGGCGGACCAGGGGATCGTCCCCGTGCACCGCCATCAGCATGACGCCGTCCGCCCGGCGGGAGCCCAGCAGGCGGCGCAGGCGCTCCTTGCCGCGCGCCGAGTCGGCCAGCAGCAGGATCAGCTCCAGCTCGGCCTGCTCCAAGGCCGAGCTGACGCCCACGGTCACCTCGGCGAAGAACGGGTCGGCGAACAGTCCGGGCTGATCGCTGGAGACGGCCAGCACGACGGTGCCGGCCCGGCGGCTCGCCAGGGCCCGTGCGGTCGGGTTCGGCACGTACCCGAGCTCGCGGACGGCCTGCTCCACCGCGGCGCGCTTGGCCTCACTGACGTACGGCACGTTGTTGATGACCCGGGACGCCGCCGCACGGGAGACGCCGGCCAGGGCGGCGACCTCGTCCAGGGTGGGCTGGCGTGGTGGGGAGGTCTCCATCGTGGTTGTCGAACCTCCTGCCGAAGGGGAAGCGTCCGGGCCTGCTGTGCCCTGTGGGAGCGCTTCCACAGTGTAGGGCACGCCGGGCTGCTCCTGTCGAGCACCCGTCCAGCGCCGGAATTCTGGGGCTTGGTGCTGTTGAACCAGGTCTGCCGACCGTCTTGACAGCGCCTTGCGGGCGGCCCAATCATCTGGCTTCTGGAAGCGCTCCCACACTTCCACCATCCACCCAGCCTCCACCCACCCCACAGCGGAGGAAACGCCATGCGCCGTTCGCGCCGCAGGCTGTCATTGCTCGTGGCAGCCTCGCTGACCGCACTCCTGGCCACGGTCCACCCCGGCACCGCCTACGCGGCCGACCCCACCACCCTGACCCACGGCTTCTACGTCGACCCCGGCTCCAGCGCCCAGCAGTGGGTCAACGCCAACCCCGGCGACGGCCGGGCCGCCGCGATCCGGAGCTCGATCGCCAACGTGCCGACGGCACGCTGGTTCGGCAACTGGAGCGGCACCATCGGCACGGCCACCGGCGCCTTCGTCGGCGCGGCGGCCGCCGGCGGCACCCTGCCGGTCCTGGTCGCGTACAACATCCCCAACCGGGACATCTGCGCCGGACAGTCCGGCGGCGGCGCCGGGTCCGACGCCGCCTACGACAGCTGGATCGCCGCCTTCGCCAGCGGCATCGGCACCCGCCCCGCCGTGGTCGTCCTGGAGCCGGACTCGCTGGGCGACGAGAGCTGCATGACGGCGGCCCAGATCTCCGAACGCAACGCGCTGCTGCGCAACGCCATCGCCCAGTTCAACGCCAAGGCCCCGAACACCTGGGTCTACCTGGACGCCGGCAACCCCGGCTGGCTCAGCGCCCCGACCATGGCGCAGCACCTGGCCGACGCCGGGGTCGCCGGGGCCCACGGGTTCTCGCTGAACGTGTCCAACTTCTACAGCACCTCGCAGAACACGGCGTACGGCAACGCCGTCAACGCGGCCCTGCAGTCGGCGAGCGGCTTCACCAAGCCGTACGTGATCGACACCAGCCGCAACGGCAACGGGTCCAACGGCCAGTGGTGCAACCCGGCCGGCCGCAGGACCGGCACCCCGACCCAGCTGGGCGGCGGCGCCGAGATGCTGCTGTGGGTCAAGGCACCCGGCGAGTCCGACGGCAACTGCGGCACCGGCGCGGGAAGCAGCGCCGGACAGTTCCTGCCCCAGGTCGCCTACAACCTGATCTACGGCTACTGAGCCGTCACCGACCCAGAGGAGACTCACGTGAGTCCGCGCATTCCCCGCCCGTTGGTGCCCCTCGGCATCGCCGCCCTGCTGGCGGCGGTCGCCGTCCCCGCCCCGGCCCAGGCCGAGAGCGGCGGCAGCCACACGCTGCCGGCCGGGACCCGTTTCTACGTGGACCCGCACAGCGACGCGGCGCAGCAGGCCGTCAGCGACCTGCTGCACCACGACGTCGCCGGCGCCGCCGCGATGGCGACGCTCGCCAGCTGGCCCGAGGCCCGCTGGTTCACCGACGGCACCCCGGACCAGGTGACCGACCAGGCCCGTTCGCTGGCGCGCAGCGCGGCCCGCACCGGAACCGTTCCGGTCCTGGTCGCCTACGACATCCCGGGGCGGGACTGCTCCCAGTACTCGAGCGGGGGAGCCCAGTCCGACGCCGACTACCAGGCCTGGATCGCCGGGCTGGCGCACGGCATCGGCCGCAGTCGGGCGGTGGTGGTCCTCGAACCCGACGCCCTCGCCAACCTGCCCTCCGACTGCTCCCCGACCACCGACCCCACCGGGGCGCTGACGGCCGGACGGCTCGCCGATCTGCGCTACGCCGTCACCGTGCTGGAGCAGCAGCCGAACACCACCGTGTACCTGGACGCGGGAAACAGCCACTGGCAGAGCGTGGGCACCGCGGCGCAGCGCCTGCTGCAGGCGGGGGTCGAGCAGGCCCAGGGCTTCTCGCTGAACGTGTCCAACTTCTTCGCCACCGACCGGTCCGACCGCTACGGCACCTGGGTGTCGAACTGCCTGTGGTACGCCACGAAGGGCCCGGACTACGCGCACGGCCACACCGACTGGTGCGCCAGCCAGTACTACTCGCCGACCGCCCCCAACGACGGCCTGCCGGGGGACTCCGTGAACGCGGACGACCCCAGCACCTGGCACTGGACCGACCTGTGGTTCCAGCAGAACGTCGGGACCCCGCCGGCGGAGGAGCTCACCCACTTCGTCGTCGACACCAGCCGCGACGGACAGGGCGGCTGGACCCCGCCGGCCGGCAAGTACGCCGGCGACCCGCAGACCTGGTGCAACCCGCCGGGCCGGGGGATCGGTGACCGCCCCACCGCCGACACCGGCACGCCGCTGGTCGACGCCTACCTGTGGATCAAGACCGTCGGCCAGTCGGACGGGCAGTGCAACCGCAACATCCCCGGTGGGACGGTCGATCCGGAGTACGGCACCGTCGATCCGCCGGCCGGCGCCTGGTGGCCCGCGCAGGCGATGACCCTGGTGCGGAACGCCAACCCGGCGCTGACCTTCAACACCGGCTTCTGAGCCCGGGTGTGGGGGTGTGGGGCCCGGTCCCGGGGCGTGTCCCCGGGGCCGGGCCCCGCACCGGTTCGACGGCTGGTCAGCCGAGGGTCCACTTCTGGTT
>NZ_JBHYKG010000338.1:0-8739 GCF_042741245.1 Kitasatospora sp. NPDC058965 | reverse complement strand
ACGGTGCCGTGAAGGCCTATGTGGCCGACGGTGGCGAGTTCGCGGACCTGCTGGTGGTGCCCAAGGTCGACGCGCTGACCCAGATCGCCCGGGCCAGTGGTGCGGGTGCGGTGCTGGTGACCTCTTCCGGTGAGGGCAAGGAGGTTGCGGCGCGCACGGCGCTGCGGCTGGGTTCGGGCATCATCACCGATGCGGTGGACCTGGAGGCCGGCGAGTCGGGTCCGGTGGCCACGCAGTCGGTGTTCGCGGCCTCGTTCCAGGTGAAGTCGACGGTGACCAAGGGCGCGCCGGTGATCACGGTGAAGCCGAACGCCGCGGCGCCGGAGGCGGCGCCGGTGGAGCAGGTGGTGGAGAGCGTCGCGGTGGAGTTCACCGGGAACGCGGCGCGGGTGACCTCGCGCACGGCGCGGGTCTCCTCGGGGCGTCCGGAGCTGACCGAGGCCGCGATCGTGGTGTCCGGCGGTCGCGGTGTGGGTGCGGCGGAGGGCTTCGGCGTGGTGGAGGAGCTCGCGGACGCGCTGGGCGCGGCGGTGGGTGCCTCGCGGGCGGCGGTGGATGCGGGTTGGTACCCGCACACCAACCAGGTCGGTCAGACCGGTAAGCAGGTCTCGCCGCAGCTGTACGTGGCGGCGGGCATCTCGGGTGCGATCCAGCACCGGGCGGGCATGCAGACGTCCAAGACGATCGTTGCGATCAACAAGGACGAGGAGGCGCCGATCTTCGAGCTCGTCGACTTCGGCGTCGTCGGCGACCTGTTCGACGTCCTGCCCCAGCTCACCACCGAGGTCAAGACCCGCAAGGGCTGACACCACGGATCAGCGGTGCCGCAGGGCGGGTTTCCCGGGTGGGGAACCCGCCCTGCGGCCGTTAGAGTGCGGGCGTGGACTTGTTGACGGCACTTCAGGGCAGCTACGGCGACGCCCCCGACGCCCTGCGGATCGACGGCCGCCCGCTCAGCCGCGAGCAGCTGCTCGGTGCGGCCGGTGCGGTGGCGGCCCGGGTGGGCGGGGCCCAGGCGCTCGCGGTGCTGGCCCGGCCGACCGCCGAGACCGTGGTCGCCGTGGTCGGCGGCCTGCTGGCGGGCGTGCCCGTGGTGCCGGTTCCGCCGGACGCCGGTCCGGTGGAGCGCGACCACATCCTGCGGGACAGCGGTGCCCAGCTGCTGGCCGGCGGGGACGGGGTGGCCGACGCGGCGTCGGCGGGTGTCGAGGCGCTGCCGGTCGACCTGGCCGAGCGGCACGACGCCGGGCTGCCCGAGCCGGCGGCGGAGCGGCCCGCGTTCGTCCTCTACACCTCCGGGACCACCGGACCGCCCAAGGGCGCGGTGCTGTCCCGCCGGGCGGTGGCGGCCGACCTGGACGCACTGGCCGCGGCCTGGGACTGGACGGCGGAGGACACCCTCGCGCACGGGCTGCCGCTGTTCCACGTGCACGGACTGGTGCTCGGCGTGCTCGGCGCGCTGCGCACCGGCAGCCGGCTGGTGCACACCGGGCGGCCGACCCCGGAGGCCTACGCCAAGGCCGGGGGTTCGCTCTACTTCGGCGTGCCGACGGTGTGGTCCCGGGTGGTCGCGGACGAGCCCGCCGCCCAGGCCCTGGCGGGGGCCCGGCTGCTGGTGTCGGGGAGCGCCCCGCTGCCGGTACCGGTCTTCGAGCGACTGGCCGCGCTGACCGGCCATCGGCCGATCGAGCGGTACGGCATGACCGAGACGCTGATCACCGTGAGCACCCGGGCCGACGGCGAGCGCCGTCCCGGGAGCGTGGGCCTGCCGCTGGCCGGGATCGCCACCCGCCTGGTCGGCGAGGACGGCGAGCCGGTGCCGAGCGACGGGGAGAGCGTGGGCGAGCTCCAGGTGAGCGGCCCGACGCTGTTCGACGGCTACCTCAACCGCCCGGCCGCCGACGCCGAGGTGCGCACGGCGGACGGCTGGTTCCGGACCGGCGACGTGGCCACCATCGGCCCGGACGGCTTCCACCGCATCGTCGGCCGCGCCTCGGTGGACCTGATCAAGAGCGGCGGCTTCAAGATCGGCGCCGGCGAGGTCGAGGCCGCCCTGCGCGACCACCCCGCCGTGGCCGACGCCGCGGTGGTGGGCGCACCCGATGCGGACCTGGGCCAGCGGGTGGTGGCGTTCGTGGTGGCGGCGGGCGAGGTGACGGGGGACCAGCTCAGCGCGTTCGTCGCGGAGCGGCTCTCGGTGCACAAGCGGCCGCGCGAGGTGGTGCTGGTGGGGGAGCTGCCGCGGAACGCGATGGGGAAGGTGCTGAAGAAGCGGTTGCTGGAGGGTTAGGGCCGGGCGGCCTTCAGTGCGGCCTCCGTGCGGGCCCGGTCGAGGCCGAGGGCGGCCAGCCAGGTGCCGGGCGCGTGGACGGCCGGTTCGGCGGAGAGCCGGTACGTGGCCGCTGCCCGGCGCAGCGAGCGGATCAGGTCCGCGGGATCGCGCCAGGCCCGCTCGGCGAGCTCCTCGGGCGAGTCGACGCCGATGCTGTGCAGCAGGTACAGCGCCCCGGGCCGGCCCAGGGTGGCGGGGTCCAGTTGGGC
Organism: Kitasatospora sp. NPDC058965; assembly: GCF_042741245.1. Classification (NCBI taxonomy): domain Bacteria; kingdom Bacillati; phylum Actinomycetota; class Actinomycetes; order Kitasatosporales; family Streptomycetaceae; genus Kitasatospora; species Kitasatospora sp. NPDC058965. The sequence continues at coordinate 6,198 of NZ_JBHYKG010000338.1, read as the reverse complement.
CAGCCGGGCGACGTCGATCAGGCCCGTCGCGCGGACGGGGGTGACCCGCAGGGCAGCTGCGACCGAAGCCACCGGTGCCGCGCTCAGGGCTGCGGCGGTGCTGAGCTTCTTCGACCTGAGCTCGTCCCGAAGGCCTGCGAAGACCGGCAGGTCGGAGAAGTCGGCGGGCGGCAGACCCACCAGGTTCCGGAAGTCCGGGTCGTGGTGCAGCTGCTCGAAACAGGGATCGTGCCGGGCGTACGCCTTGTCCTCCTCGGTCACCAGGGCCAGGCGGAGGTCTTCGACGGCCTGCCGGCCGAACGTGCCCCCGGTGGTTTCCGCCCGGAACGAGTCCAGGAACGCGTAGTCCCAGTAGTGCTGAGGGGAGAACGGCAGTCGGCGGTGCGGGTGCTCCCATCGCTCGGGATCGTTCAGCGGGCTGTGCTCCTCCTTGGGCTTCGCCTGCCGGAGCTGGAGGACCGCGATGCTGCGGGCCAGGTTCTCGGCGAACGGGCGCATGTGGTCGAGCTGGCGTCCACCCTCCTCCGACACCGGCTCGTGATGCTTGCACGCCGCGGTGAGGGCCGTGGAGGCTGCTGCGGCGTGGTTCAGCGGATCCTCGTCCAGCGGGTTGCCGGCGAGATAGGCGTTGAGCCACTGGGTGGCGCTGCTGTAGAGGATCCGGACGTTCAGCAGCGGCCAGCTGTGCAGGTCCTTGACGGCGGGCGGCACCGCTTTCCAGTAGTCGTCCAACATCTTGGCGAAGGCAGCATGGTCCCGCTGGTCCGGCGGGGTGGCCATGAAGTGCGCGAGCGCGTAGTCGGGGTCCCGGTAGGTGGCCGCGGTCAGCAGGCGCACCTTGTCCGTCTCGCTGTCGATCAGCGCCTGACTGGTGGCGATCACCTGGAGCGCGACGCTCTCCCAGGCGGTCGCGCCGTACAGACCGTGGCGTACCTCGTGGTGGCGGTCCCGGAGCCGGACGAGGACGTAGGCGGCGGCGCCGGTCATCAGCTGCGCCTGGGCGCGCTCCTTGGAGGTGACCGCCTCGGCGGGGGTGCCGTCCTCCCGGACCGGGGGCAGACCGGCGTCCAGCCGACTGATGATCATGCTCTCGGCGTGTCGGCCGTTGCGGGTGAGCCGCACCGAGACGCGGTTGACGTCCAGTTCGGTGACGGTGGCTCGCCAGGTCAGGTCGGGCCGCAGGGTGAAGTAGACCTGGACCAGGGCGCCGACGATCCGGCCCGCCGGGATCGCGCTCAGGTCCGCACTGCTCAGTGCGGACAGCGGCGAGGCGGAGGGCGGGGTGCTGTAGCCGTGCGGCGTCTCATCCCGAGCGTGCGCATCCGGGCGAGCAGGTAGGCGGTGGCCCCCGCATCGTTGACGCCCTCCGGCTTCTGCACGTCGACCTGCAAGCGGAGCCGCTGGCCCCAGGCCGCGCTGGTGAGCAGGACACCGAGCAGGGTGAGGGTGGCGAAGCCCACCAGGGCGCTGAGGTTCTCCGACCCGCGGTGGTGGAGCTCGGTCCCGAGCCCGAGCCCGAGCAGGCCGACCGCCAGGAGCGCGACCAGCAGCGTGTCCCACTGCCGGACGGTTCGCCACCAGGCGGGCAGGGGCGGGATCCTGGGCCTGCGCTCGGCTTCGTCGCCGGTGCGCTCGGGCTCGGAGGTCCTCGAGAGCGCGATGTGGCGGGCGGCGTCGACCAGGCAGATCACCGTGACGGCCACCACCGCGATGCCCAGCCACAGCATCAGCCGGTCGAGCCCCGGCCCCGGGTCGACCTGGTGGAACATCGTGTGCACCGGCAGCAGCACGGTGACGGCGAGCAGCAGCAGGACGCCGGTCAGGCTGACCAACCGCCGCTGCCCGGGCTGCCACTCCACCGAGTCCACCGGCACCAGCCAGCGCGAGACGAAGCCCGCCAGCCCCCACAACACCACGGTCCCTACCACGATGGGGAGCAGCAGCTTCAGGATCGGCCGGACCCAGTCGGAGTAGAACGAGTCCCAGCGCGAGCCCGACGTGGCCAGCGAGCCGTTGCGCAGGACGGCGATCTGCGCCAGCCCCGCCTGGGCGGCCTTGTCGTGGTGGTCGGCGTTGAGCGCATTGTCGAAGGCGGACTCGGCGCCCCCGAGGTTGCTCTGACCGAGCAGGAGTTGTCCTTGGTGCACCTGCTCGGTGCCGTAGCGGCGCTGGGCCGCGACCGCGGCCGTCCCCGCCACCGCGCAGTCGTCCTTCCCCAGTGGCGGCACCTGGGCGTACAGCGCCTCCGCGCGGTCGGGTTCGCCCGCGTCCAGGAAGGCCTTGGCGGTGGCGCAGACCGTTTGCGGGGCGGGCGAGGGGGAGGCGGTGACGGTGGGGTGCGGGTGTTCGTGCGGCTCGTCGGCGGTGGCGGGTCGGCCGGGGGCCAGGGCGACCAGGCCGGCCAGCAGGACGGCACCGCCCCACCGCCGGAACCGGTGCGCCATCGCGAAGACCCTTCGGGGACGGACGAGCCTGTCCCGACAAGGCTAGGCGGCCCGCCCGGTGCCCGCGCGCGGGCCGGACCGTTCGGCTGACGCCACGTCAGTCGGAGGCCCCGTCAGCCCGCCGCGAGGCGGAACGACAGGTTGCCGAAGGCGACCCGGTCGCCCGGGCGGACCGGCACCGCGCCGGTGACGCGGTGGCCGTTGACGCAGGTGCCGTTGGTGGAGCCGAGGTCGTAGAGCACCCAGCCGTGGGACTCGCGGCGCAGCTCGGCGTGGCTGCGGGAGACGGAGGAGTCGCTCAGGCGCAGGTCGCTGCCGGGGGCGCGGCCGATCCGGAGGGCGGGCGGGCCCAGTCGGGGGAGAGTCAGGCCGGGCAGGCGCTCGGTGCGCCAGGCGTCGCGCAGGCGGACGGTGAAGGAGGAGAGCCGGCCCACGGTGCGCAGTGCGAGCCGGGCCACCGGGCCGTCGCTGGGCAGGTCGGCCAGCACCGAGTCGAGCTCGCCGCGGCTGCGCGCGGTGAGCACCAGTTCCATCCGCCGCATGAAGGTGTCGTGCGAGAGCCGGCCGTCGCCCGCGCTCTGCCGCAGCATCCCGAGCGCGCGGTCCCGGTCGGCCTCCGAGGGGCGGTCGAGCAGGCCGGACGCCGCCGCGTCGGTCCGGGCCTCTGGTGCACTCATGGATCGATTCTCGATCCGGCCGACCACTGCTGTCCAGGAGCGATGCGGTGCTGTGGTGGGTGGGGTCCGTGGTGCCGCCGGAGCTGACGGGGTGTCGAGCGGGTAGGGTCGGCGGCGGGTTCGGGCCGTGCGGGGCCGGGCCGGGAAGAGAGCGGACGTTCGATGCTTGGTGGACGAACGGCGGACGGCCAGGCCCTGGTGCTGGCGGTGGACATCGGCGGGACGAAGATCGCCGGCGCGCTGGTCGGCGCCGAGGACGGCGAGGTCCGCCACCGCGTCGACCGGCCGACCCGGGCGGGCGGCAGCGCCGGGCAGGTGTTCGGCTCGCTGGCCGAGGTGGTCGGGGAGCTGCGGGCGAGTGCGGAGTGGGACCGGGTGCGGCTGGTCGGGGTGGGCAGTGCGGGGCCGCTGGACACGCTGCGGGGCACGGTGAGCCCGGTGAACATCCCCGGCTGGCGGGACTTCCCGCTGCTCGGCGAGCTGGCCGGGCTGACCGGCGGGCTGCCCGGCGTGCTGACCGGCGACGGGGTGGCGATGGCGGCCGCCGAGCACTGGCGCGGGGCGGCCCGCGGCTTCGGCAACGCGCTGTGCATGGTGGTCTCCACGGGTGTGGGCGGTGGCCTGGTGCTGGGCGGCGCGCTCTACCCGGGGCCGAGCGGGAACGCGGGGCACATCGGCCACATCAGCGTGGACCTCGACGGCGACCCGTGCGCCTGCGGCGGCCGCGGCTGCCTGGAGGGGCTGGCCAGCGGCACCGCGATCGCGCGCCGCGCGCTGGCGGCGGGTTGGCGCCCCGGGCCGGCGGGGGCGAGCGCGGTCGGGGTGGCCGAGTCGGCGCGGGCCGGGGACGCCAGGGCGCTCGCCGCCTTCGCGCGCGCCGGGCAGGCGCTGGCCGCCGGGATCGCGGCCACGGCCACCCTGGTCGAGCTGGACGTGGTGGTGATCGGTGGCGGGGTGGCGCACGCCGGTGAGCTGCTGCTGGGGCCGCTGCGGGCCCGGCTCGCGGAGTACGCGACGCTGTCCTACGTGCGAGGCCTGCGGATCGAGCCGGCGGAGCTGGGTGCCGACGCGGGTCTGGTCGGCGCGGCGGCGGCGGCGCTCTGGGCCACCGAGAAGTGACCGGCGCACGGCGCGCGCACCCGGCGTACGACCGCGTGCGCGCCACGGCGGGTGGTGCGCCCGACCAGCGGGTGCGTAGGGTGGCGGACCGTCACGTGACGGTGCGTCAGATGACCAGGAGTGAGGGATCCGGCCCGACGGGTACCACCCGGGAGGAAGCCGCAGCGCGCGGGCTCCACCGCGCCGGAGCCGCCCTAGGACAGGGGGATGTGTGATCGTCTGGGTCAACGGGACGTTCGGGGCGGGCAAGACCAGTGCCTGTCGGGAACTGGTCGAGCTGCTGCCGGACAGCACGCTCTACGATCCGGAGGTGGTCGGCTTCGCGCTGCGCCGCCTGCTGCCGGCCCGGCGGCTGGCCGAGGTCACCGACTTCCAGGACCTGCCGGCCTGGCGGAGACTGGTGCCGGAGGTGGCCGCAGCCATGCTCGCCGAGGCACCGGGCACCCTGGTGGTGCCGATGACGGTGCTGCGCGAGGAGTACCGGGACGAGATGTTCGGCGCGCTGGCGGCCCGCGGGCTGACCGTGCACCACTTCGTGCTGGACGCTGAGGAAACGATCCTGCGCGCGCGGATCGCGGGGAGCGAGGAGGTGCCGGGCGATCCGCAGGCCAGTGAGCGGGTGCGCCGCCGGCGCTACGACCACCTGCCGCAGTACGAGCGGTCCAAGGAGTGGCTGCACCGGGACGCGCAGGTGCTGGACACCGGCGGGCTGACCCCGCGCCAGGTGGCCCAGACACTGGCCGCACTGGTCAAGGAGGGGAGCGCGCGCTGCCCGATCGTGCGCAGCACCGACTCCGCGGGCGACACCACGGCCTCGGCGGTGCTCTTCTTCGACGAGCGGGACCGGGTGCTGCTGGTGGACCCGGTCTACAAGCCGGGCTGGGAGTTCCCGGGCGGCGTGGTGGAGCGAGGCGAGGCGCCGACCCGCGCAGCGGTCCGCGAGGCGGCCGAGGAACTGGGCGTGGACCTGGTGCCGGAGGCACTGCGGCTGCTCGCGGTGGACTGGGAACCGCGGCGCGACCAGCACCGCGGCGGCATGCGGCTGGTCTACGACGGCGGCCGGCTGAGCGCGGGGCAGCAGCAGGAGCTGCGGCTGCCCCCGGACGAGCTGCGTGCCTGGCGGTTCGTCACCCTGGCCGAGGCGGCGGAGCTGCTCTCGCCGGGTCGGCTGGCCCGGCTGCGCGGGGCGCTGCAGGCGCGACAGGCCGGGGTGCCCAGCTACCTGGAGGCGGGGCGGCCGACCGGGTGACCGGACCGGCCCACCGGCCGGCCTGGCCGGTCCGTCGGTCGGCGCGGCCGACCCGCGGCGGTGACCGGCAGGACGCGGCGGGGCGGCTGGGGGAGGATGGGACCATGCCGTTCACCTTCAGCCACCCGGTCGCGGTGCTCCCGCTGCTGCGCGGACTGCGCGGGCGCGGGCCGCTGGTCGCCTCCGGCCTGGTGGCCGGGTCGATGGCGCCCGACCTGCCGTTCTTCGCCGCCTCCTGGCACGGCGGGCTGTTCCGGCACGGGGCGCTGACGCACCGTTGGTGGGCGGTGCCGACGGTGGACGTGGCGCTGGCCGGCGTACTGGTCGGCGGCTGGCAGCTGGCGCTGCGCCGCCCCGTGCTCGGGCTGCTGCCCGACCGGTGGGCGGGGCGCGCGCTGGCCGCCACCGAGCCGGGCCCGGTCGGGGCGGCGACCTTCGCCCTCTCGGCGGCGATCGGTGCCGCCACGCACGTCGGGTGGGACGCGTTCACCCATCCCGGGCGGATCGGCGGGCGACTGCTGCCGGTGCTGGAGCGCGAGGTGGCGGGGGTGCCGCTGTGCACCGTGGTGCAGTACGCGAGTTCGGCGGCCGCCCTCGGGGTGCTGGCCCGCCACCTCGCGGACACCCTGCCGGAGGCGCCCGACGCGGCGCCGCCCCCGGCCGTACGTTAAAGACTCGCCGCCGTGCTGCTCGCCTCTTCGTTTGTTGC
>NZ_JBHYKG010000337.1:0-8749 GCF_042741245.1 Kitasatospora sp. NPDC058965 | reverse complement strand
GGGGAGCCCGACCGGGGACCGGGCCGCCCGCGGCGGACCCGGACCGGCGGCCCCGGCGGCGCAGCAGCAGCACGTTGCCGACCGCCGCGGCGGTGAGCAGCACGACGTCCAGCACCGAGCTGCTCCAGGTCAGCCAGGCCGCGGGCGTGCCGTCCGGGGCCGCTCCGGCGGCGAAGGCGCCGCCCAGCTGGGCGAGGAGGCCGTAGCCGCCGTACATGCCGATCAGGGCCGCGCCGCCGAGCGGGAGGCTCAGCGCCACGGCGGTCAGGTAGTACACCGGCTCGTGGCGGACGCCGCCGAGCACGGCCAGTGCGGCGATCGCGGCGACGTACCCGGCCTCGACGGCGAGGCGTCCGTGGGTGGTGGGCATGGTCGTTTCCCCCTGGGACGGTCGGAGTGGTGGGGACGGTGGCCGGCGGACGGGCTCAGGCCCGCTTCTTCCGCCGGAAGACGTCGAGCAGCGAGGCGAGCTTCCCGGCCCGGTCGAACAGGGCGAGGGCGGGTGCGCGGTCGCCCTCCAGGTTGGCGAGCATCTCCAGGCCGAGGTACATCGCCACCACGGCGTGCGCCAGTTCCTCCGGCGGCGCCATCCGGGCCGCGGGCGAGCCCGCGAGCGCCTCGCGCATGCTCTCGGCCGCGAACGCCCGCCACGGGCGGATCCGGGCGGCGACCTCCGGGCGCAGCTCGGGCGTGAACTGCGCCGCGGCGATCATCTCCACCAGGACGGTCACGTGGCCCTGGTCCAGGTCCTCGTCGAAGACGGTGCGGGCGGCCGCCACCAGGTCGCCCAGCGTGCGCGACCGGTCCACCACTGCCCGGTAGCGCTCGTCGCGGTCGGCGCTGACCCGGTCGAGCGCGGCCAGGTGCAGCTTGGCCACCGAACCGAAGTGGTAGAAGATCAACGCCTGGTTGCAGCCCGCCCGTTCGGCGATCTCCCGCGCGGTGGCCCCGGCGAACCCCTTCTCGCGCAGCGCCGCCACGGCCCCCAGGACCAGCGCCGCGCGGGTCTCGGCCGAACTCCGACTCCCGGACCCCTCGACCGACCGCCTGCCACCACCCCGCGCCACGGCGCGCCCCGTTCTGTTGAGCTTTCAGTTTGAGCAACTGCTCAAACTGTAGGGGAGGCGCGGGCCCACGGACAAGGGGGCTGCCGTCACGGGACTGACCCGGCGTCAGGGTCGGCGCAGGTAGGCGAGGGTGACGCCGGTGTCACCGAGTGCGCCGGCCGCCCGCCGTGCAGGCCGGGCGGAGCAGTGGGGAGCGGGCGGGCCCCGGTGCACCGCGGTTTCGAGTGCGGACGGTCCGTCAGGTGCGTCCGGGGCCCTTGGTAGCGTGTCCCGTGACCCCGACACCGGACGAACCCGTGACCGTGCAGCGCGACGGCAGGCTGACGGCGGCCGGGATCCGGCGGGGCAATGTCGTCGCCTACGACTGGGGGTTCCGGCAGGGCGGGACCGACTACGTCCAGCGCACCTTCCTGCTGCTCGACGAGTACCTGCAGATCGACCAGCCAGTGGCGTTTCCGTCCGAGCAACGGGGCTGGTGGTACTGCGACTTGGTGTCGCTGGAGTGGGCCGGCCCCGGTAGTGGGGTGGTGACGGTGCGGGACCGGTGGATCGACGTCATCGTCGGCCCGCCGGACCAGCCCTACCGCCTGCTCGACCTGGACGACTACGCCGCGGCCCTCGCGGACGGCCGCCTCGGCCCGGCCGAGGCGGCCGACGGCCTGACCCGGATGCAGGCCTTCCTGGACCGCCGACTGAACCGGCGGCACGAGGTGACGGGGACCTGGCCCGACTTCCCGCCCCGGGAGGTCGAGGAGCTCCGGACCGTGGAGTTCCCGCGGGCCTGGCAGCTGAGGGACTGAGCGCCGCCGGTTCGCGACCGGCCGGTCGCCGGGTGCGAGTGCTGTGCTCGGCGTGCGCACCCTGTCGTCACGCCTGTTCGGCATCCGGCCTGGTGCGGACAGGTCCGGCCGGTCGGCCGCAGGGCCTTGCATACCGGATATGCATACTCGATATGCTGCTTCCCGGAGCCCGACGGACGTGCCTCACGGACGATGTGCGCAGCCATGGCATGCGCATGCCCGTGCCCGTGCCCGCGCCGTCGTCCTCCTTCATCTGTCGACCAGTTGGGAATGTGTATGAGCGCCACCCTGCCCGCGCCGCCGGCCGTACCGATCGCCCGGGAAACCTCCACCGACAGGTCGCCCCGGCCGAACACCGCCCGGCTCGGCTGGCTGGACGGCCTGCGGGGGATCGCGGCCCTGCTGGTGGCGCTCCATCACTTCGGACTGCTGCCGAACTGGTTCTCCTGGGGGAAGGCGGTGGAGCAGCACTTCGACCTGGGGATGTACGCGGTGATGCTGTTCTTCCTGGTCAGCGGCTACATCGTGCCCGCCTCACTGGAACGCCGCGGTGACGTCAGGGAGTTCTGGGTGGGTCGGATATTCCGGATCTACCCGCTGGTGATCGTCGCGGTCACGCTCGCCGCCCTGCTGCTCCCGGCGCAGTACTCGGCGGTGCCCTCCCAGGTCACCGACCGGCCGTTCTGGGCCTACCTGGCCAACCTCACACTGCTGCACGAGATGACCAACATCGCCAGCGCGCTGGGCTCGATGTGGACGCTCTGCTACGAGATGGTCTTCTACTTCTTCGTGACGGCCCTCTTCGTCCAGGGCCGGCACCGCCGGAGCGCCCCGGTCTCGCTCTTCTTCGCCGGTGCCGCGCTGCTGCTCGGCGCCTGGTGGCGGCCTGCCCTGATCACGCCCAAGGCGCCCTGGGTGGCCCCCGGCCCCACGCACCACATCATCGCGGCCACCGCGCTGGTCATGCTCACCGGGCTGGTCCTGATCATGCTCGGCCGGCCGGAGCTGGTCCGGACCGGCGCCATGGTGCTCGGCGGCCTCGGCGCGGCGCTGCTCTTCCTCAACGCCCGCTCCACCTTCTTCGAGAGCATGACGATCCTGGCCACGATGTTCGCCGGCACGGTGGTCTTCCGCGCCGAACAGGGGCAGATCGACCGCACCCTGGCCTGGATCTGCTGCGCGTTCGTGCTGACCGCCGGATTCCTGGTCGGCTACTTCTACGACAACGCCAAGGCCCAGCAGATCACCTGGACCGGGAGCTGGCAGGCCTACTCGCTCGCTTACGCCGGAGCCTGGCTGACCTTCGGGCTCGGCATGCTGCTGCGCCACCGGCGCTGGCCCCGGGTGCTGACCTGGCTCGGCAGGATCAGCTACTCGGTCTACCTGGTGCACCTGCCGGTGCTCTGGGCCACCTGGTGGTTCAAGGACAAGGTGGTCCACTTCCCGGCCACCGGCGCGGGCCGCTGGCTGCTGCCCGCGTTCTTCGTGGCGATGGTGCTGCTGTTCAGCGAGCTGACGTACCGGTTGGTCGAGATACCCGGTCAGAAGCTGGGCAAGCGGGTCGCCGCAGCCCTCAACCGGCCGACGGCGGCGAGCACGGCCGACGGCGCGTAGGCGGCGGGCCTGGCGGACCCGGCGACCCGGCGGCGCTCCTGCCGCCGGGCTGCCGCGTCACGGGTTCAGCAGCCGCCAGTGCCCCTCGGAGACCACCTCGACGGTCCCGTCGACCACCTTGATCGCCGTCTCGCCGTCGGTCGCGTAGGCCCGGCGCGGCATCGTGGCGGCCCACTTCTCGGCGTTGGCCATGGAGTTCTCGGGCATGCCCGGACAGTCCACGTGCGGGAAGAGCGAGAAGTCGACCAGGCCGAGCGTCGTGTCGCCGCCCCCGGCCGGGCCCCAGTGGACGAACTCCGCGCCGATGCTCGGGGTCAGCACCATGCTCCCGGCGCTCAGGCCCACGTAGACGGTGTCGCGGAGCGTCGGCAGCAGCGCCGCCAGGCCCGACTCGCGCATCCAGTGGCACAGGTACATCGGATCGCCGCCCTCGACGAGCAGCGCGTCGGCCTGCTGGACCAGGGGGACCCACAGGTCCTCGCCGATGCTGGGCAGCGCGGTGAGCTCCAGCACGCCGAGCGACTTCCAGCCCAACTGGGCCATCGGTGCCCGGTCCTCCAGCCCGCTGATCACCCGCCGCGCCTGGAGGGCGCCGCCGGGCTGCGCGTACAACGCGGTCGGCACGAGCAGCGCGGTGCACTCGGCGACCGGTCTGCCCAGCAGGTCCACGAGCGCGCCGTGGATGCTCGCGTTCTTGATGCCCGAGTCTGTGAGGAGAAGCTTCATCACACCGCCGTCCCGTCGCCGCCGAACCTGTCCGGCGAGGCTAGCCGCGGACACTGACAATCCGTCGGCGCCGCGCAGCCGGTCTCCGGCCGGCCCGAATTCCGTTGGACGCGCGCGCTCCCCGTTCTCATACTGTGCGCGTGGAGGGGACGAGGGACATCGACGACTTGCAGGAGCTGGTGGCACGCCTGATCGGCAGCACGGTGGAGCGGGTGCACGTGCCGGCCGACGGGGAGGGGGAGTTCGGGCTGCAGCTCCGGCTGACGCGGCCGCGGGCGGACGGGACGACGCAGACCCGGTTCAGGTGGCTGGCGATCTACTCGGTGGCGTGGCGCCTGGACCGGCCGGCGGCCGCGGCGGACGCGGTGGTGGCCGCCTCCGGCGACCCGGAGCGGCGGTTGGCCGAGGACCTGGCGGTGCTGGCGGGCCGGGAGATCACCGAACTGGGCGTGCGGCTGCCCGGCTGGGACACCCGGATCCGGTTCGGTGACCTCGAACTGACCATCTTCCCGGTCTACTTCCACGACCCGTCGGCGGTCCCGGACTGGAGCTTCCGGATGCCCTCGGGCCGCAAACTCGTGGTCGGACCGGGGCCGCGGTGGGCGATGACTGCTTGACGGTCGTGGACCCCGCGCAGGCCCACCGACGGATCGCCCCGCTGCTCGGTCGACCCGCGTGGGGCGTCCGGCGGAACGCCGGGAGCTGGGTGACCGTGGAGTTCGGCCCACCACGCCCACCGGATCCCACCGGCTACGTCGGGGGCCAGTGGCACCTCTGGATCATGATGGCCGCCTGGCGGCTGGAGACGGCCGACGAGGTCGTCGTCGGCTCCGAGGACCAGGGACTCGACGAGGCGCTCGCCAACCTGGACGGCAGACCGCTGACCGGTGTCGAGATCAGGCCGCCCGCGCTGGCGACCCGGTTCGACTTCGACGGGCTGCGGCTGGAGACCTTCCCGATCTACCGGAAGGACCCCGAGCAGGGGGAGTTCGAGCACTGGCTGCTCTGGCTGCCCACGGGCGAGGTGCTGGTGGCGGGCTCGGCGCTGACCGTGGAGCCGACCGCGCCGGCCGGGGTGGTCCGGGGCCGGCGGTGCCCGTGCCCGCGCTGCGGCGACCCGGGCGGCGGCACCGGCGGGGGCGAGGCCGCGTTGCTCCGGTAGCCGCGACCGGCGCGGCGAGCGGCCGCTACCCCGCTCCCCGGAGCTTCGCCACCAGGCGTTCCAGGTCCGCCAGTTCGTCCTGGTCCAGGGCCAGCAGGGCGGTCGGCGGGCGGGAGAGGATGGCTTCGGCCTGTTCGGCGGCGGCGGTGCCGGCGGGGGTGAGGGTGACGAGTTTGGAACGGCGGTCGGTCGGGTGGACGGTGCGCTCGACCAGGCCGCGGCGTTCGAGTTCGTCGACGATCAGGGTGGTGTAGGGCTTGTCGGTGTTGAGGCGGTCCGTCAGGTCACGCATCGTCAGCGGACCCGGGAGCAGGCGGCGCAGGGCCCGGGTACGCAGGAAGCTGAGGCCGAGGGCCTCCTCCACCTCGGCGCGCCGGTTCTCCTGGCGCAGGACCAGGTCCGCCAGGGCGGCCCAGACCCGGGCCGCCGTGTCGCCGGCTGCGTTGTTGCTGTGCCTCATCTGCTCCCGCCGTCCTCGGTGTTCACCGCCCCCGGGGTGAGCAGCCGTGCCACCCGCGCGGCGCTGCGCCCGGCCCGGGGGCCGGTGGTGAGGATACCGAGCGTCAGCACCGTGCACGCGCAGGCGGTGGCGACCCACCAGCCGACGTGGCTGGCCTGGGCGAAGCCGGTGCGCAGCGGGCCGTGCACGGCGGAGGTGGCGAGCGAGCCGATCAGGGTGACGCCGAGCAGCTGTCCGGTCTGGCGGCTGGTGCTGGCGACGGCGGCGGCCACGCCGGCCCGCTCGCGCGGCATGCCGGCCACGGCGGTGGTGGTGATCGGCGCGTTCAGCATCCCGAAGCCGAGGCCGAACAGGGCGTAGGAGAGGAGCAGCTGCCCGGTGCCGGTGGTGGCCCGCAGGTCGGTCAGCAGCAGCGTGCCCAGGGCCATCGCGCCCCCGGCGGCGACCAGGGGGATCCGGGCCCCGCGGGCCGCGACCAGTCGGCCGGACAGCGGCGAGCAGACCATCGCCAGGGTGGCCAGCGGCAGCGTCAGCAGGCCCGCGTGCAGCGGCGACCAGCCGCGCACGTCCTGCAGGTAGAGCGTGTTGAGCAGCAGGAAGCCGCCGAGTGCGGCGAACCCGCAGACCGCGATGAGGCTGGCGCCGGCGAACGGCACGCTGCGGAACAGGCGCGGATCGATGACGGGCGCCGCGCTGCGCAGGGCGTGGGGCACGTAGCAGGCCACGGCGAGCACGGCGAGGGTGCCGCACAGCAGCGTCTGCGTGGAGGTCCACCCGGCGGTCGGTGCCTCGATGACGCCGTAGGTGAGGCTGCCCAGCAGCACCACGATCAGCACCTGGCCCACCGGGTCGAGCGGGCGCGGGTGTTCGGCCCGCGACTCGGGAACGTAGCGGGTGCAGAGCACCAGGGCCGCCACCCCCACCGGCACGGTGGCCCAGAAGACCGCCCGCCAGCCGACGGTGTCCACCAGCGCGCCGCCCAGCAGCGGGCCGAGCGCCAGGCTGACGCCCGCCACCGCGCCCCAGACGCCGATCGCCCTGGCCCGCTCGCGCGGCTCGGTGAAGGTGTTGGTGATGATCGACATGGCCACGGGGTTGAGCATCGACCCGCCGACGGCCTGGGCGACCCGCGCCGCGATCAGGGTGCCGGGGCCGGGAGCGAGCGAGCAGAGCAGGGTGCCGAGGGTGAACAGCACCAGGCCGGTGCGGAAGGTGCGGCGTCGGCCGAACCGGTCGCCGGCGGCGCCCGCGGGCAGCAACAGGGTGGCGAGCACCACGGTGTAGGCCGCGACCACCCACTGCAGGCCGGCGACGCCGACGTGCAGGTCGCGCTGGATCGCGGGCAGGGCGACGTTGACGATCGTGTTGTCCACCCCGACCAGGAAGAGGCTCAGGCAGCAGATCGCCAGGATCCGGATCCGGTCCCGACGGTCGAGTGGCTGCGGCCCGGTGGGTCGGGTGGCGGTGAGCCAGGTAGTTAATGTCATACAACCATTATAGGCATACAACTAACATGGCCGACGATGAGGTTTTGGCCGGAAAGTGGCCGGGTGTGGCTGTGGGGTGATCGGTATGGTCTGCGCATGCCACCTCAGTCGCGCAAAACCACCGCCCTCCCGGTGCTCCAGTACCGCAAGCCCACCCGTGGGCGGGACTACTGGGTGCTGGACGACGTCCTGCCGGACGTGGACCGGATCCGGGCCCGCCTGCTGGCCCGCGAGGACTGGACCGCGGGGTACCCGCACAAGCCCGAGACCTGGCCGGGCCACCGCGCGATGCCGGCCCTGGAGCCGGACGAACTGGCCCTGGTCGAGGCCCTGGTGCGCAAGTCGACGGGCGCGAAGAAGCTGTGGGCCGAGACTGCCGCGGGAGCGGCCACGGTCAACCACAACTGCGTGCAGGTGGTGGGCGAGGGTGAGTGCGAGCCCCGTCCGCACACCGACTCGCGGGCGCTGTGCCGCTACGCGGCGGTGCTGTACCTCAACCCCGAGGCGCCGAAGGACTGCGGGACCAGCTTCTACCGGCAGCAACTGCCCGGCGGGACGCTCGGCGGCAACCTGGTGACGGCGCCGCACAACAACCTCGCCGAGGCGCTGGGGACCAGGTTCGTCCCCGCGGACTCGTTCGTGGAGGACGTGCGGGTGCCGCACCGGTACAACCGGCTGCTGCTGTACAGCGCCAACCTGATCCACACCGCGACCGGCTACTGGGGCAGCGCGCTGGCGGACAAGCGGATGACGGCCGTCTTCTTCTGGATGGCGTGAGGCGGAGGGCTCCGGGCGGTCGTCGCCCGGGGTCCGAGGATGGACGGCGTGGTGCCCGAGGGTCGGGTGCCACGCCGTTCGGCTGTCCGGATGCCGGTGGTCGCGGGTCGCCGGAGAGCCCAACTGGCCTGCGTTGATTGCATTTTCACGCAATGATTAGGTAATGGCCGAAAGTTTTCGGTCACCGGCCTGACGGTGTGCCAGGGTCGACCCCCTCGGTGTCGGGAAACTCCGCAGGCCCGCTCCGGCGCGGGGGCGGCGCAGGGCGCGGATCGGGCTCATGCCGAGCGGTCGAGCGGGTGAACGATTGTCGGTCAATCCGTGGCCGCCATCTGTCATGCGCGGTTCACCGCCTGCCACCATTCCGGTGCCGCCACTGCACGGGCCCCTCACCCAGCAGCAACGCGGCCGTTCCGCACCGCACCGCACCCGTGTCGCGCACCAGCGGCCGGGCCGCCCCCACTGCGCCGCTACCCGCGGCCAGGTCGCTCCACCGCTCGTGACCCCGCGAGCGGTCGGGAAGGAGACCCATGTCCCGCTACACCTCTGCCCGGGGAACGTTGGCCGCTCTGGCCACCACCACGGCCCTGCTCGTCACCGCCGTGCCGGTCAGCGCCCACGCCAGCACCGACGCGCCGTCGGTCGCCGCGTCGCCG
>NZ_JBHYKG010000336.1:0-8780 GCF_042741245.1 Kitasatospora sp. NPDC058965 | reverse complement strand
ACCCCGATCAAGTGATCGAGGCCGGGGATGTCAACATATCTGGCGTTGACTTTTGGCACGCTGTTGAGTTCTCAAGGAACGGACGCTTCCTTCGATCCCGCTCTCGCGTTTTCTCCGGGCGCTTCGTTCTTACTTCGTAGAGCTTATCAGACCCTTTTCGCTCCGTTTTACCGGAGTTTCTCTGGCTGCTTCGCTCCGCCGCCCCTCTCGGCGCGACTCCGGAACTGTACGGGTCCCCGGGCGCCACAAGCAAATCGGCCTCGGGCATTCTGAGCCGGAGTCAGCCGGCGGTACGCGGGAGGGATCGATTCATGGGCATGACAGAACATCTGAACGGGGCGGTCCGGGCGCTGCGCGAGGCGTGCCGGGGACTTCCGGTGACCGTCGAGGTCTTCGCCGGAGCGATCACCGGAGCGGTCCCGGCTCCGGAGCGCGTCGTCGTGCTGCTGCCGGGTGGCGGCCTCAATGCGCGGGCCAGTTTCACCGTCGGCCGCCACCGCAGCCTGGTGGAGTACCTCTCCGCGCACGGCCGACTCGCCGTCGGCATCACTCCGCGCGAGGACACCGAGGACCTGGCCGGGGCGGCCGACTGGGGACTGGCCGGCCACCGGACCGACGTCGAACGCGTGCTGGCGCTGGTCGAGGAGCACCTGCCGCTCCCCTACGAGGTGCTCGGCCACTCCGCCGGTGCCGCCCTCGCACTCGATCTGGCCGCCCAGCCGGGCTGCGCCGCGCGCCGGGTGCTGGTGCTGGACACCACCGGGCCGTACGACCCGCTGACCGAGCCCGAGCTGGTCGCCCGGGCGGACGCGCTCTGCACCGAGTTCCAGCGGCAGCTGGCCGAGGGCGGCACGGTCCTCGACCCGGGGTTGAAGGCCGCCTTCGAGTCCCCGGACGACGGCGCCGAGCTGCGGGCCCGGCTGACCTTCGCGCTCACCCGGACCAACGAGGTGCCGGGTCCCGCCAACTGGATCTACCACCGGGGCCACAGCGCCGGCGGCGACGCGCTGAACCTCAACGTCTGGTCCGCGGCGATGGCCGAGCTCGGCAGCGGGGTGCAGCCGATCGCGCTGCTGCGCGACCTGGCCGCGGTCTGGGCCGGGCGTGCGGACGTCTACCGGATCGACTGGTCGGCGATCCGGGCCGACGTGGTGTGGATCAACGCCGAGCACGGGCGCGGGGACCACGGTCTGGGCGCGCGGCTGATCCGGTCGGGCGGGGCCCGGGTCGACTACCGGGTGGTGGCGGGCCTCGGCCACGCCGACGTCCTCTGGGCCGGGGCGGCCGAGAAAACGGTCTGGCCGCTGCTACGGGAGGCGTAGCAGCGGCCGGACCGGTGCGGAGCGGCGGACGGAGCGGGCGTCAGCGCGCCATCTCCTCCGCGATCGCCGCGGCGAAGGCGTCGATGTCCGCCTCCGTGGTGTCGTACGAGGCCATCCAGCGCACCTCGCCGGTCTGCTCGTTCCAGAAGTAGAAGCGGTAGCGCTTCTGCAGCCGCTCGCTCACCTCGCGCGGCAGGACCGCGAAGACCGCGTTGGCCTGCACCGGGCGGACCACGGTGATGCCCTCGATCCCGCGCACCGCGGTCTCCAGGCGCTTGGCCATCGCGTTCGCGTGCCCGGCGTTGCGCAGCCACAGGTCGCCGGTGAGCAGCGCCTCGAACTGCACCGAGACGAACCGCATCTTGGAGGCGAGCTGCATCGACATCTTGCGCAGGTACTTGATGTTGCGGACCCGCTCCGGGTTGAGCACCAGCACGACCTCGCCGAAGAGCAGGCCGTTCTTGGTGCCGCCGAAGGAGACCACGTCCACGCCCGCGTCGGTGGTGAACTCGCGGAACGGCCGGCCGAGCGAGGCGGCGGCGTTGGCCAGCCGGGCGCCGTCCATGTGGACCAGCATCCCGCGCTCGTGGGCGTGGTCGCAGATCGCCTTGACCTCGTCCACCGTGTAGAGGGTGCCGAGCTCGGTGGACTGGGTCAGCGAGACGGCCAGCGGGGCGGCCCGGTGCTCGTCGTCCCAGCCGTAGGCCTGCTGGTCGATCAGCTCGGGCGTGAGCTTCCCGTCCGGGGTCGCGACCAGGTGCAGCTTGATGCCGGCCACCTTCTCCGGCGCGCCGCACTCGTCCACGTTGATGTGCGCGCTCTGCGCGGCGATCACCGCGCCCCAGCGCGGCAGCAGGGCCTGGAGCGAGACCACGTTGGCGCCGGTGCCGTTGAAGACCGGGTAGGCCTCGGCCCGGTCGCCGAAGTGGCGCTTGAACACGGACTGCAGGTGCTCGGTGTACTGGTCCTCGCCGTAGGCGATCTGGTGGCCGCCGTTGGCCAGCGCGATCGCGGCGAGCACCTCGGGGTGGACCCCGGCGTAGTTGTCGCTGGCGAAGCCGCGCACGGTGGCGTCGTGGTGCACCACCGCGTCGGTGCCGGCGGGGAAGGTCATCGGGCTGTCAGCCACAGGTGCTGTCCGTTCAGTTCTGCTGCGGGGCGGTTCCAGAGGTCCGCCAGGTGGTCGGCCAGGTCGGCGGTGTCGGTGAAGCCGGCGAACTTGGCCTCGGGCTTCTCGGCCCGCATCTCCGGGGAGACCAGGGCCTTGATCACCAGGATGGCAGCCGCCGCGGTGGGGGTGCCGTCCTCGGCGGTGGTCTCCTTCACGAAGGAGTTGGCCATCGCCAGCGTCCAGGCCTCGGTCGCGGCCTTGGCCGCGGCGTAGGCCGCGCCGCCGGCGGTGGGCTTGTGCGCGGCGGCGGCACCGATCATCGCGAACCGGCCGGCCGGGCTGCGCAGCAGGGCGGGCTGGAAGGCGAGCGAGGTGTGCTGCAGGGTGCGGACCACGGTGTCGTGCAGGAAGTCCCAGTCGTCGAGCCGCGAGTCGTGGAAGGTCTTGCTGCCGCGCCAGCCGCCGACCAGGTGGATCAGGCCGTCGACGTGCCCGTGCTCGGCCTCCAGGTGGTCGGCCCAGTCGTGCACCTCCTGCGGGTCGAGCAGGTCGATCACCTGACCGCTGACCCGTGCGCCCGGGACGTCGGTCCGGACGGAGTCGACGGCGGCGTCCAGCCGCTGCTGGTCGATGTCGGCGCCGACCACGGTCGCGCCGCCGGCCGCCAGGCGGCGCAGGGCGGCGCGGCCGGCCGGGCCGCTGGCACCGGCGACCGCGATGACCTTGCCGTGCAGGGAGTCGGTGCTCACGCGGCGACCTCCTGCAGGCCGGCGCCGGTGATGCCGGTGGTGGCGGCGATGACGCCGCCGAGCTTCTTGGCCAGGGCCTCGTAGAACATGCTGAGCGGGAACTCGTCCGGGTGGACGGCGTCGCACAGCGCCTTGTTCACGGCCTTGGTGCCGCCCGCGTCCAGCGGCAGCGCGGCCGGGCCCTTGGCCCAGGTGGAGGCCGGGTGCGGGGTGAGGTACCGGGAGACCAGCTCGTACGCGGCGATCCAGTGCGCGGTCTTCGGGCGGTCGATGCCGGCCCGGTAGAGCGCCTCGATCTCGCCGCAGAGCGCGTTGGTGACCTCGGCGACCCGGTCCCAGTCGATGGTCAGCCGGTTGTCCCGCCAGCGCAGCGCGTCGTGCTGGTGCAGGTAGGCGAAGAGCAGCTGGCCGCCCATGCCGTCGTAGTTGCGCACCCGGTCGCCGGTGACCGGGAAGCGGAACAGGCGGTCGAAGAGGATCGCGTACTGCACGTCGCGGCCCTGCTTGTAGCCCTCGGCCTCCAGCCGGACGGCCTCCTTGAAGGCGGTCAGGTCGCAGCGCAGCTCCTCCAGCCCGTACATCCAGAACGGGCTGCGCTGCTTGATCATGAAGGGGTCGAACGGCAGGTCGCCGTGGCTGTGGGTGCGGTCGTGCACCAGGTCCCAGAGCACGAAGGTCTGCTGGGACCGCTCCTGGTCGGCGATCAGCTCGGCGGCGTCGGCCGGGATCTCCAGGCCGAGCTGGCGCACCGCGGAGCCGGAGACGGCGCGGAACCGGGCCGCCTCGCGGTCGCAGAAGATGCCGCCCCAGGTGAAACGTTCCGGCGCCTGGCGCACGGCGACGGTCTCCGGGAAGAGCACCGCGGAGTTGGTGTCGTAGCCGGCCGTGAAGTCGGTGAAGGTGATCGGCACGAACATGGGGTTGTCGAAGCGGGTGCGCTCCAGCTCGGCCAGCCAGTCCGGCCAGACCACCTGGAGCAGCACGGCCTCCAGGTTGCGGTCGGGGTTGCCGTTCTGGGTGTACATCGGGAAGACGACCAGGTGGGCCAGGCCGTCGATCCGGTCGGCCGCGGGCTGGAAGGCCAGCAGCGAGTCCAGGAAGTCGGGCTCGCGGTACCCGGTGTCGGCCCACTTGCGCAGGTCGGCGCCGACGGCCTCGAGGTAGGCCGCGTCGTGCGGGAAGAGCGGGGCGAGCTCCTGGACGGCTTCCAGCACGGTGCCGAGCAGCGGGTCCACGGTGCCGCGCTGGACGGCGGACAGATCGATCGAGCCGTCCTTGGACTGCAGCGGGCGCAGTGCCTCGACGGCCTCCTTGAGGCGGAGCCAGGCGGGGTGGTCGGCGGGGGGCGCCACCGGAAGGTCGGCTGCCGCCGCGGGCTGCGACGAAAGATTCTGCATGGGAGACCTGCTTCAACAGAAGGTATTGAGTCAAGAACACGATAAGGACGAAAGGTTCTCCTGTTCAAGGGGGGACAGGGGAGAGAATCTGCGCGCCACCGGCCGTCTGCCCGGAAGCCTTGCGGTTGGCGGCAGTTGGCCCACCGTGTGACGTCAGTTGCTTCCGAGCCTTGCGGCGCGCGGGCGACGGCGCCAGGCGGGACGGCCACCCGGGCGGCACTGCGGCGCGCGTCCGGGAGGGCCGCCCGCCACGCACTTCCGTACGCCCCCGTGCGCGCCCTGCTGTCGGGCCCTCACCACGGGTGATCGTGGACCTCGTCCCGTGCGGATCGAGGGGGTGACCGTGCACGGACCCGTTCTGCTCAGCTGGCTGCTGGCCCTGCTCACCGCCGCCACCGGCACCATCTGCCTGGCCCGGCTGCGCCGACCGGTCGCGCGCCACCCCGGCCGCGGCTCGGACGCGGCCGAGGCGGCGATGGGCCTGGGCACCGCCGCCATGATCGTCAGCGGCGACCGGCTGCCGGCACCGCTCTGGGTGGCGCTGTTCGCCCTGCTCGGCGCCGTCTCGCTCGCCGCGGCGGTCGGCCACCGCGGCGGCCCCGGCGACGGACCGGGCCACCGGCTGCACCACGCGGTCGGCGCGGCGGCGATGGCCTACATGGCGCTGGCCCGGCCCGGGCGGGCGGCGCACCCGGGGATGGTGATGACGATGGGCTGGCCCGCACTGACCGGCGCGCTGCTGCTCTACTTCGGCGGCTACGCGCTCTGGACCGGCAGTCGACTGCTCACCGCGGACGGCACCGGCGGGGCGGCGCCCGGCGGCCCGGTCCCGCAGGCGTGCCGGCTCGCCATGGGGGTCGGGATGTTCGCCATGCTGCTGGCCATGTAGCCGGGGCCAGGGCCGCTGGTGTCCTTGGTCACTGCGCGTGGTCCGGCGTTCCGCGCCGGGCGAGCAGCGCCTAGATTGAGACGCAGCGCACTTTCGCGCTTTCCCCTGGGGGGACTTGCTGCCATGACGGCCCTGCTCGGCCTGCTGCTGCTCGGTCTGCTCTTCGCCGGCGCCGGGCCCCTCCTGCTGGCCCGGGCCCGCTGGGTCGAGCGCGAACCGGTGCTGGCGCTGCTGGTCTGGCAGTGCCTGGTGGTGGCGGTGCTGCTGTGCTGCGTGCTGAGCCTGCTGCTGGCGCTGTCGGCCGCACTGCCCGCGGTGCGCCAACTCCTCTTCCACGGCGCCCCGGACGGGGTGGAGGCGGCCTACGGCCTGGCCGGCCAGGAGGGCTGGGGCCGGCTGTGCGCCGCGCTGCTGGCGCTCGGCGGGGTGCGCACCGCGCTCTCGCTGGCCCGGGAGATCCGCGCGGCCCGGGCCCAGCGGGGCCGCCGGCACCGCGAGTTGGCCGACCGGGCGCCCGAGCTGCCGGCCGGAGTGGGCCACCAGCCGGCCCGGCGCGAGCGGTTGGTCGTGCTGGAGTCGGTCCGGCCGGAGGCCTGGTCGCTGCCCGGCTCGCAGTCCCGCCTGGTGGTGACCACGGGGGCGCTCAGCCGGCTCACCGACAACGAACTGCAGGCCCTGCTCAGCCACGAGCGCGGCCACGTCCGGCACCGCCACCACTGGCTGGCGCAGGGCGCCGAGGCGCTGGCGGCGGGCTTCCCCGGGGTCGGCGTCTTCTCGGCCTTCCGGGACCAGGTCGGCGAGTTGGTGGAGCTGGCCGCGGACGACCGGGCGGCCCGCCGGCACGGCCGGATGACCACGGCGCACGCGATGGTGGAGATCAACGCCGGGCGCGGGGTCTTCGGCGGCTGCCCCGGCGAGGTGGCGCCGGGCCACCTCGCCCAGGCGCCGCGCCGGGTGGACCGGCTGCTGGCCGGCGAGCCGCGCCTGCCGGTGGTCTCCCGGCTGCAGCTGACCCTGCTGGCGCTGGCCGCCCCGGGCGCGGTGCTGCTGACCGCTCTGGCCCCCGGGCTCGGCGCGCTGCGCTGACCCGTCCCGCGGCACCGCGTCGGGTCGACCGGCGTCAGTCGCAGGTGTCCCGAGGCCCCGTCAGCATCCGGGCGAGCACCTCGCGGTGCACCGGGCGGGCGGCCCGGTAGCGCTCGTGGCCCGGCCCGGTGAGGGTGACGTAGATGCCCCGCCGGTCCTCCGCGCACATCGCGCGCTCGACCAGGCCCGCCTTCTCCAGCCGGCCGATCAGCCGGGACAGCGCGCTCTGGCTCAGGTGCACCGTCTCGGCGAGCTCCTGCACCCGCAGCTTGCCGGGGAAGGCGTCGGCCTGCTCGGCGGCGGACTGCGCGAGGCGCTCCAGCACCTCGAACTCGCTCATTCCGAGCTCGAAGCGCTCCCCCAGCTCGCGGTCGAGCGCGCAGGCGGTCGCGGCGTGGCGGGCCAGCAGCTCGCGCCACTCCAGCACCAGGGCGGCCGCGTCGGCCGGGTCAGCGGTAGGCACGGGGCCGACGCTATCACATGCACGTGAACTATGTGTACCAGCATTAAATTCTCTTGCATTGATTGCATATGCATGTAGTGTCGCCCCCATGACCAGCAGCCATGACGGATCGCCAACTCACGCCCTGCCGACCACGGACGGCTCCACCGGCTGGACCCCCCGACTCTGGGGCACCTTGATCGTGCTCTGCGCCGCGCTCTTCCTGGACGCACTCGACGTCTCGATGGTGGGCGTCGCCCTGCCCTCGATCGGCACCGACCTCAAGCTCTCCACCTCCGCCCTGCAATGGGTGGTCAGCGGCTACGTGCTCGGCTACGGCGGACTGCTGCTGCTCGGCGGGCGGGCCGCCGACCTGCTCGGCCGCCGCCGGGTCTTCCTGGTCGCGCTCGCCGTCTTCGCCGCCGCCTCGCTGCTCGGCGGCCTGGTGGACGACGGCGCCCTGCTGATCGGCGCCCGCTTCCTCAAGGGCGCGGCCGCCGCCTTCACCGCACCGGCGGCGCTCTCCATCATCACCACCACCTTCGCCGAGGGCCCGGCCCGCAACAAGGCGCTGTCGATCTTCACGACCTGCGGCGCCAGCGGCTACTCGCTGGGCCTGGTGCTCAGCGGCCTGCTCACCTCGGTGGGCTGGCGCTGGACCTTCCTGATGCCGGTTCCGGTCGCCCTGCTGGCCCTGGTCTTCGCGCTGCGCCTGCTGCCCCGCCAGCCCCGCGAGTCGCACCGCGGCGGCTACGACGTGGCCGGCGCGGTCACCGGCACCGCCGCCCTGCTGCTGCTGGTCTTCACCGTCACCGAGGCGCAGTCGGTCGGCTGGGCGAGCCTGCGCACCGTCGGCTCGCTGGTCGCGGTCGCGGTCCTGCTGGCCGCCTTCCTGCTGATCGAGCAGCGCACCGCCCACCCGCTGGTCCGGCTCGGCATCTTCCGCAACGGCAGCGTGGCCCGGGCCAACCTGGCCGCCTTCGTCCTGATGGGCTCCTACGCCGGCTTCCAGTTCGTGGTCGCGCTCTACCTGCAGCGGGTGCTCGGCTGGTCCGCCCTGGAGATGGGCTTCGCACTGCTCCCGGCCGGCGCCCTGGTGGCCCTGTCGGCGACCAGGATGGGCGCGATCGTGGACCGGTTCGGCACCGGCCGGCTGCTGCCGCTGGGCGCCGCCTCGATGGTGGCCGGGTACCTGCTGTTCCTGCGGTTCGGCGAGCACGGCTCCTTCGTCGCCCTGGTGCTGCCCAGCATGGTGCTGCTCGGCATCGGGTTCGCCCTCTTCTACCCGTCGGCCAACATCGCCGCCACCGACGGGGTGGCCGACGAGGAGCAGGGCCTGGCCTCCGGGCTGGTCAACACCGCGATGCAGGTGGGCAACGCCCTGGTGCTGGCGGTGACCACCGCCGTCATCACGGCCGGCAGCCACGGCGGCACCGACTCGGCCGCCCAACTGGCGGGCTACCGACCGGCCCTGGTGCTGGTCTCCGGGGTCGCCCTGCTCGGCCTGCTGATCACCGGCGCGGGCGTGCTGTTCGACCGCCGACGCGGCGGCGCGCGGCACTCGGTGCCGGACTACGATTACGCGCGGATCGGCGCCGAGGCGGCGCTGGATGCGGGGGTGCCCGCGGCCCGTGGCCGCGAGCAGGTCTGACCGACCGTCAGCTCAGGGAAATGCGTTGCGGCGGGGGGGGGCCCCCGCCCCCCCCCGGCGGGGGGAGGGCGCCCCCCCCCCCACCGGCCGCCCCCCCCCCGACCCCCCGGGGGGGAATAAAAAAAAAAAAGAA
>NZ_JBHYKG010000335.1:0-8862 GCF_042741245.1 Kitasatospora sp. NPDC058965 | reverse complement strand
GCTCGGCGGGGCGCGGTGTCACGGGGCTCCTGCCGGGTCAGCCCAGGCCGTTGGCCTTGACCCAGTCCTTGGCCACGGTGGACGGGTCGTCCTTGTCGACGGCCACCCGCTTCATCAGGGCGGTCAGGCCCGCGGTGTCGAGCTTGGCCGAGACCGCGTCCAGCGCGGCCGTCGCGGTCGGGCTGACCCCGGCCTTGTTGACCAGCGGAGTGACGTTCTGCACACCGAAGACGTTCTTCGGGTCGTCCAGCGCCACCAGGTTGTAGGAGACCAGCTTGGGGTCGGTGGTGAAGACGTTGCCGACCTGGATGGTGCCGTCCTTGAGCGCGTTCGCGGTGGTGTCCGCGGTCGGCTTCCACTCCTTGAAGGTCAGCCCGTAGACGTCCTTGAACTGCTGCTCCCGGCGCGACTTGAACTCGGCCGGGCCACCGATGCTGAACTGGCCCGCCTGGGCGGACAGGTCGGCGATCGTCTTGAGGTTGTACTTGGCCGCCGTGTCCTTGGAGACCGTCAGCGAGTCCTTGTCCTCGGCGGGCGAGGAGGTCAGGATCCCCAGGCTCGCCGGCAGCTCCTTGGCCAGCGCCGCGTTCACGTCCGCCGTGGTGACGGCCGTGGACTTGGCGTCCAGGTACTGCAGCAGCGCCCCGTTGTACTCGGGCAGCACGGTCAGGCTGCCGTCCTTGATCTGCCCGTAGAGCAGCTCGCGGCTGCCGATGTTGAACTTCTCGGTCACCTTGACGCCCTTGGCCTGCAGCGCCTGCGAGTAGATCGAGGCCAGCAGTACGTTCTCCGGGTAGTTGGCCGAGCCGACCACCACGGTGCCGCCGCCCGCCGCCGGCGACCCGGCCGCGGACGACCCGCCCGCCGGGGCGCCGGACAGCGGGTCCTTGGACGAGCTGGAGCAGGCGGTCAGGGAGACCGTGACGGCCGCGGCGAGCAGCACCCCGGTCAGCGCGCGCGTGCGCAGGGACATGGCGAACGTCCTTTCGTGGAACGTGATCAGGAGGAAACTCGGGTCAGCCGCGCGGCCGGCGCAGCCCGGCGGGCAGCGCGAAGCGGTTGAGCAGCGCGAACAGGAGTTGGGTGGCCACCGCCAGCACCACCACGAGCAGCGCCCCGCCGAAGGTCTGCGGGAAGTCGCGGGTGGCCAGGCCGTCCACCACGTAGCGGCCGAGCCCGCCCAGGCCCACGTAGGCGGCCACCGTGGCGGTGGCGATCACCTGGACCGCGGCGGTGCGCAGGCCGGCCAGCAGCGCGGGCAGCGACCACGGGACGCAGACCTGCCAGAGCACCTGGCGGTGGGTCAGGCCGATGCCGCGGGCGGCGTCCCGCAGGTCCGGGTCGGTGGAGCGCACCCCCTCGCAGGCGGCCACCAGCAGCACCGGCGCGGCCAGGGCCACCAGCGGCACCAGCACCGCCGTGTCGCCCACCCCGGCCACCAGCACCGCGAGGGTGACCAGGCCCAGCGTCGGCAGCGCCCGGGCGGTCCCGGTCAGCGCGGTGACCAGGCCGGCCGCCCGGCCGGTGTAGCCGAGCAGCAGCCCCAGCGGGACCGCCAGCAGCGCGGCCAGGGCGAGTGCCTCGCCGGAGAGCAGCAGGTGCTCGCCGATCCGGTTCAGCACCGAGTCCGGACCGTGCTGGCGGTCCGGCGAGGAGAAGAAGGTGCCCAGCCAGGAGAACCAGTTCACCGGCCCACCACCGCCTCGCGCCGGGCCCAGGGCGCCAGCACCCGGCGGGCCAGCAGCAGCACCGCGTCGGTGGCCAGCGCCAGCGCCGCGGTGAGCACGATGCCGGCGATGATCGGGGTCGGGAAGGCGCGCTGGAACCCGTCGATGAAGAGGTAGCCCAGCCCGCCGCGCCCGACCAGCGCGCCGACGCTGGCCAGCGAGATGCTGGAGACCGCCGCCACCCGCAGCCCCGCCACCAGGTAGGGCACCGCGGCCGGCAGCTCCACCGCGGCGAGGCGCCGCCACGGGCCGTACCCCAGCGCGGTGGCCGCCTGGCGCACCGGCTCGGGCACCGCGCGCAGCCCGTCCACCGTGGTGGGCAGCAGCACCGCCAGCGCGTAACAGGTCAGCGGGAGCATCACGGTGGCCTGGGTGGCCAGCCCGGTGTACGGGATCAGCACCACGAAGACCGCCAGCGCCGGCAGCGCGTAGACGACGTTGAAGACCGCGGCGACCGGCTGGTAGAGCCGCGGGAAGCGGGCGCAGAGCAGGCCGAGCGGCAGCGCGGCGACCAGCGCGATCAGCACCGGGAGCAGCGCGATCACGGCGTGGTCGAGCAGCAGCCCGCGCAGGTAGGAGGTGTGGGTGGCCAGCCAGTGCCACCGGACCAGTGGCTCATCGCCCACGGGTGCCCCCCGCCGCTATGTCGTCGCCGGTCGCGGCGACGGGGGCCGCGGGGTCCGTCGGGGCGATCGGGGGTACGGGGTCCGTCGGGGTGACGGGCGTCGCGGGATGCGTCGGGGTGACGGGCGTCGCGGGATGCGTCGGGGCGTCCGGGGGCACCGCGTCCGTCACGGGGACCGATGCCACCGCCTGCGGGCCGACCGCGTCCAGCGCGTCCAGCACCGCCTCGCGCGGGGCGAGGCCCAGCGCCCGCCCCGACGCATCCACCGCGACCGCGGCGCGGGCGGGGGAGAGGACGGCGCTGTCCAGCGCGGTGCGCAGGGTGTCCACGCCGGGGTGGTAGACCGTCACCTGACGGACCGTCTCCCCCGGGCCGGTCCAGCCGGTCGGGCGGCCGTCCCGGTCCACCGTCAGGGTCCAGCCCCGGTGCGGCGCTCCGGCCGGCAGCAGCGCGATGTCCGCCGCCGGGCGCAGGCCCAGGCCGCGCAGCCCGCGGTCCCGGCCGAGGAACTGGGCCACCTGCTCGTCGGCCGGGGCCGCCAGCAGGGTGGCCGGGTCGGCGACCTGGCCGATCCGGCCGTGCTCGCGCAGCACCACGATCTGGTCGCCGAGCCGAACCGCCTCCTCGATGTCGTGGGTGACGAAGAGCACCGTCTTGTTCAACTCCGCCTGCAGCCGCAGCAGCTCCTCCTGCAGGCCGGCCCGGACCACCGGGTCGACCGCGCTGAACGGCTCGTCCATCAGCAGCAGCGGCGGGTCGGCGGCCCGCGCCCGGGCCACGCCGACCCGCTGCTGCTGGCCGCCGGACAGCTGGAACGGGTAGCGCTTGGCGGTCTCCGGCGCCAGGCCGACCAGCTCCAGCAGCTCCATCGCCCGGGCCCGCGCCCGCTTGCGGTCCCAGCCCAGCAGGTACGGGACGGTGGCGATGTTGTCCAGCACCCGGCGGTGCGGGAAGAGCCCGGCCTGCTGGATCACGTAGCCGATGCCGCGGCGCAGCTTGGCCGGCTCCAGCCGGGCCACGTCGGTGCCGTCCAGCAGCACCCGGCCGCTGGTCGGTTCGACCATCCGGTTGACCATGCGCAGGATGGTGGTCTTGCCGCAGCCGGAGGGGCCCACCAGCACGGTGGTCCGGCCCTCGGGGACGGTGAGGTCGAGCCCCTCGACGGCGAGGGTGCCGTCGGGGTGGCGCTTGCCGGCGCCGTCGAATCTGATCACGTGGGCTTCCTGCGCAGGGGTGCCGGGGCACCGGGGCGTGCGGTGGTGCGGGGTCGGTCTCGGGCCGGGGTCGGTCTCGGTCCGAGTGCGGGCCTCGGTCCGGGGACTGAGGCGGTGTCAGGGCGGACACCCGTGGCTGCCTGCCCCTGACTGGTCCTAGGGAAACCCCGAACCAGCATGAGTGACGCATCTGACACGCGGGTCGAACGGGGGTTCAGGTGGGGGTGAGGTGCGGTGCAGTGAGGTGTTGTGAGGTGCGGTGCGGTTGTCGTGCGGTCGGTGTGCGGCGGGTGTCCGGTGCGGGGGTTCAGTCCCCGCCCGGGACCGTCGGCAGGCCCGCCGCCGCCCAGGCGACGAAGCCGCCGTCCAGGTCGGTGGCCCGGTGCAGGCCCAGCTCCCGCAGGGTCGCCGCGGCCAGGCTGGAGGCGTAGCCCTCGGAGCAGACCACGACCACGGGCAGGTCGTACCCGGTGGCCTGCGGAATCCGGTGGCTCCCCGTCGGATCCAGGCGCCACTCCAGCACATTGCGCTCGAGGACCACTGCATCCGGGATCTGCCCCTCGCGGGCGCGCTGCGCGGCCGGGCGGATGTCGACCAGGAAGGCCTCGCCGCGCTGCCAGGCCGTGTACGCCTCCTGCGGCCCCGGGCGGTGCACGCCCGCCCGGGCCCGCTCGACCAGCTGGTCCACGGTGGTCACCACTGCTCCGCCCCCTCGACCGCGGTCGGGCGCAGGCCCGAGGCCCGCAGTTCGTAGCGGGCGATCTCGCTCAGCGGCGGGGAGTAGGCGTGCAGCGAGACGGCCGGGCCGGTGCCGGTGTTGCGCACGTCGTGCAGGAACTCCGGGCCGAAGGCGCGCACGCTGCCCGCGGTGAGCCGGCGGCTGTGCAGTGCGCCGTGCTCACCACCCAGCGAGAGCTCCTCCAACTCGCCCAGCGCCACCGCGAACGCGCCGCGCGAGCCGCCGTGGTCGTGGAAGCCGGTGGCGTGGCCGGGCAGCCAGCTGATCAGCCAGACCTCGTGGTCGTCGGCCAGGCCGATCCGCTCGTACCAGCGGTCCTCGGTGGCCAGCCTGACCTTGCCGATCCACTCCTCGGGACGCTCGGCCAGCTCGGCGACGATCGCGCGCAGGGCGGCGGGGGACAGGGGAGTAGGGGGCTGGGCGGCGGTGGCCGTGGCGGAGACGGTGGCGGTGGCGACGGTGGCGACGGTGGCGACGGGGGAGGCGGGGGCGACGGGGTCGGGGGACACGGGTGTCTGGGGAGGCACGGGCATGGTGGTCCTCGGGTCCTGGGTGCACGGGTGGACCTGTCGACGGATGGGCGTATCGACACGTCGACAGATCGCCGAGCAGACGGCTGGGAAGGCGGGGGCCGCGGGAGGCGGCGGGGCACCGGAGGCGGTGACGGGGGACGACGGCCGATCAGCGGCCGGTCAGGGAGCGGTCAGCGGGCACACATGTCGCTCGCCTGGCGTCGCAGATCGACGTGCAGGCGGCAGACCAGGTAGGTGCCGAGCTCCATGGTCGCGATACTGGTCGATCGGCCGTCGGCCCGTCAAGCGAGGCATGCCGACGCTAGGGTGGTAGGTGTAGTCGAACCGGCCCGAACTGGGGGGAACCGCTGTGGACATCGACGCTGTGAAGACCGTGACGGAGGCGGTCAGCGCGGCCGCCGGGGCGGCCGGCACGGCCGTCGGCAAGCAGGCCTGGGAGTCACTGGTGGCGCTGGCGAAGCGCGCCTACACGCGGGCCAAGCCCGGGGCCGAGCTCGCGGAGGTGGACCCGACCAACCCGGCCGAGGTGAGCGTGCTGACCGGCACCGTGCTGGCGCGCCACGACGCGGACCCGGAACTGGCGGCGGAGCTGGCCAGCTGGCTGGGGCAGTACGGGCAGGTGGTGCAGACGGACCAGCGTTTCAGCACGGTGACCAACACGATCTCCGGGAATTCGGAGAGGACAGTCCAGGCGCAGACCATCAACGGTTCGGTCAACTTCTGAGCCCACGGGGGGATTCGATGGCTTTCTGGAAGCGTCGTCAGCAGCAGCCCGTCGTCGCAGTCGCGGCGGAGGCGCAGGAAGCGGCACCGCCCTCCGAGGAGGGCGGGCCGCAGAACGTGGTCCACGAAAACGTCCAGGTGGGGACGCTGATCCAAGGCCGTGACATCACCATCAACGGCTCGATCCAGCTCTGATCCACCTGGACGTTCGAGGGGTTGTTCAGTTGTTCTGAGCCGCGTCCGACTCGGCCGCGGCGGCGGCGCTCTCGGCGGAGTCGACCTTCTGCTGCATGTCGGCCTGCTGGGAGGCGCCGGCCGGGTCGGCGGGCTGGTGCGAGCCGCCCGAGGCGCCGCCGCCGCAGGCGGTCAGGGTCACCGACGCGACCAGGGCCGCGGCGGCGAGGGCGAGTGCGCGCTTCACTTGGCGTCGCCGCCCAGGCCCTGCGAGGTGCACCAGGTGGCGACCGACTTGAGGTCGCTCTGACGGGTCGTCAGGGTCGGCACCAGCGACTTGCGGAAGGTCAGCCGGTCGTTCAGGTAGGTGTAGATCTCGGTGTGGCCCTGCTGCTTGGCCAGGTCGGTCCGCTGCTGCAGGCGGGAGATCGAACCGGCCTCGGTGACCGGGCCGTTGAGCCGGTCCAGGGCCTTGTCGATCCGGTCCTGCAGCTTGGGCACGCGCTTGCAGATGCCCTTCGCGCCGTCGCTGGTCGGGGTCGGCAGGGTCTTCGGGGTCGGCGAGGCCGCCTGCGCCGGGGCCGCCGCCACGAGCAGCGTGCCGCCCAGCACCACAGCGCCCAACCCGGCGCCGAGCTTGCGGTTGGAGAGCATGACGTGGTCCTCCACTCAGGTCTTCCCCGGACGGTCCGTACCGCCCGGCTGAGCAGGACGGTAGGGACCCTCTTTGTGGATTCCTTGTGAGCCGGTCACCGGATTCGCCGACGGGCGCTACTCGTGCGGGGTGAACCAGTCCGGGCGGCTCGGGAGGGGCAGGGTGGGGGCCTGCGGGTCCACCAGGGGGAGGTGGAGCTCGAAGCGGCAGCCGGTGCCGGTGGGCGGGTCGGTGATCGCGATGGTGCCCCGGTGCAGGGCGACCTGCTGGGCGACCAGGGTCAGGCCCAGGCCCGAGCCGGGGCTGCCCTGGCGGCGGTGGAAGCGGTCGAAGACGGCCGACCGTTCGGTCACCGGGATGCCCGGCCCCGCGTCGTCCACGGTCAGCACCGCTTGTGCGCCCTCGCGCCGCAGCCGGACCGCGATCCGCGCCGGTTCGCCGGGCCGGTGGCCGTGCACCGCGGCGTTGAGCAGCAGGTTGTCGCACATGATCCGCAGGCCGGCCGCCCAGCCGAAGACCCGGGCCTCCGCGTCCACGGCCACCGCGACCGTCAGGTCCGGCTGCCGGCGGCGCAGTTCGGCCGCCGCCGCGTGCACCGGCTCGGCCAGGTCGACCGGGCCGAACGCCTCCTCCGCCACCAGGTCGCCACGGGCCAGGGTGCGCAGCGCGGTGAGCAGGTCCAGCATCCGGCGGTGGTCGGCGCGCAGGTCGGCGAGGATCTCGGCGCGGTCCGCGGCCGGCAGGTCGGGGTGGGCGGCCAGCACGTCCAGGTTGGTCTGCAGGCCCATCAGCGGGGTGCGCAGCTCGTGCGAGGCGGCGGCGGAGAAGGAGCGCGCCGTCTCCAGCGCCTGCGCCGTGCGGGCCGCCTGCTCGTCGTAGCGGGCCAGCGCGCTCTCCAGCGCGGCGGCCAGCTCGTCCACCTCGCCCACCCCGCTGCGCCGGTGCCCGAACCCGGCGGCCCCGGCCCGCGGGTCGAGCGCGGCGGCCCGGCGGCCGAGCCGGCTGAGCGGCGCGGTGGCCCGGCGGGCCAGTCCGTAGGCGAGCAGGCCGGAGACCGGTGCGGCGAGCCCGGCCACCAGGACGATCCGGTTGCGCACCGCGTCCACCTGCGGGTTGGCCGCGGAGGCGGGGGCGGCGACCCAGAGCGTGCCCGGGTTGGCGCCGGTGATCGGGGCGGCCAGCACCCGCCAGTTGCGGCCGTCGGAGTGCACCGTGGTCGGCAGCGCGGCGGCACCCGGCGCCGGGAGCGCGGTGGTGGCGGGCAGTGGTCCGCCGGTGCTGACCGTGGCGCCGGTCCCGTCCTCGACGAGCACGCCCACGTCCAGCGCGGCGTCCAGCAGCTTGCGGTGCTGGTTCTGCTCGACCTGGGTGCGGCCCTGGCGGTCGGCGTTCAGCAGGGTGCGGGCGTTGGGCAGCACGGCCTGCGCCCGCTCGCGCAGCTTGGTGTCCTGGGCGGCCCGCAGGTCGTGGGAGACCAGCCCGAGCAGCAGCGCGCCCGCGCCGACCACCAGCAGCGGCACCACGACCGCGGCCCAGAGCGCGATCCGGGTGGCGAGCCTCATCGCGGACCCCCCGGGACCCGCAGCACGAAGCCCACGCCGCGCACGGTGTGGATCAGCCGCTCCCGGCCGCCGTCCTCCAGCTTGCGCCGCAGGTAGCTGATGAAGGTGTCCACGGCGTCGGTGCGCACGTCGAAGTCGTAGCCCCAGACCCGGTCCAGCAACTGGTCCCGGGTCAGCACCAGGCCGGCGTTGCGCGCCAGGTGCTCCAGCAGCTCGAACTCGCGGCGGGTCAGCCGGACCGGCTCGCCGTCCCGCTCCACCTCGCGGGTGGCCGGATCGATCCGCAGCGGGCCCACCCGCAGGGCGTCGTCCGGCACCGCCGGCGGGCGGCGGCGCAGCAGCGCCCGCAGCCGCAGCTCCAGCTCCTGCAGCGCGAACGGCTTGACCAGGTAGTCGTCGGCCCCGGCCTGCAGCCCGGCCACCCGGTCGGCCAGCTCGTCCAGTGCGGAGAGCATCAGCACCGGGACGTCGCTGCCCTGCTCGCGCAGCCGGCGGCAGACCTCGGTGCCGGTGAGGTCGGGCATCGAGACGTCCAGCACCAGCACGTCCGGCGGCTCGGCCGCGATCAGCTCCAGCGCGGCCCGGCCGCCGCCGGCCGAACCACGCTGAAGCCGCTGAGGCGCAGCCCGCGCTCCAGCGAGCGGCGGATGGTGTCGTCGTCGTCCACCACCAGCACCCGGCCGTCGGCCTCGCCAGCTGCCATGCCCGTCCCTCTCGTTCCGTGTGCGCGAAGCCTACGGTCGCACGGTCCGATGAGAGTCCTCTCATCCACGTGCAGGGGGGCGGGAACGGTGGCGGGTGCGGCCCCCCGGGGGCCCAGGGGGGGGGGGCGGAGTCGTTTGGGGGCGGGGGGGGGGTCACGAAGCTGGTGTTCCGGGAGGGGTGCGGGGGGGCGGGGGACGTGAGGGTC
>NZ_JBHYKG010000334.1:0-8867 GCF_042741245.1 Kitasatospora sp. NPDC058965 | reverse complement strand
CATCCGGCAGGCCGGTCGTGCAGGCGGAGGCCGCGTGCGCAGCTCTCCGGCTCCGGATGATTGATGTCGCAGAATATAGCGTAGTTTCGAGCATAAGTGAGCATGTGGAAGTAGAGATTCGCTCCGATCCGGCCGTGCGGCACGCACGAC
Source organism: Kitasatospora sp. NPDC058965 (assembly GCF_042741245.1). Taxonomy (NCBI): domain Bacteria; kingdom Bacillati; phylum Actinomycetota; class Actinomycetes; order Kitasatosporales; family Streptomycetaceae; genus Kitasatospora; species Kitasatospora sp. NPDC058965. The sequence goes on along the minus strand of NZ_JBHYKG010000334.1, from coordinate 8,717 downwards.
GCCCCGGTGCGGATCGCACCGGGGCGTCGGTTCGAGCAGTGGGGACGGTCAGGCGCAGATCACGTCCACGCCCTTGGCCGCGAACTGCTCGACCACGTCGTCCGGGGCGTTCTTGTCGGTGACCAGGGTCGCGATGCCCTCCACCGCGCAGACCTGGGCGAAGGCGCGCCGCCCGAGCTTGGTGGAGTCGGCCACCACGATCACCTGCTCGGCGCGCTCGGCGATGGCCCGGTTCACGCTGGCCTCGCCCTCGTCGTGCGCGGCCGCGCCGTTCTTCGGGTCCACCGCGTTGACGCCCAGGATCGCGAAGTCCAGCGAGATCTCGCGCAGGATCAGCGGCGCCATCGGACCGGTCAGCTCGAAGGAGTTGGGGCGCACCACGCCGCCGGTCACCACGGTCTTGACGTACGGGCGGACGGCCAGCTCGTTGGCGATGTTGATGGCGTTGGTGACCACGGTCAGCGCGATGCCGTCCGCGTGCTCGGCGAGGTCGGCGCGGACCGCCAGCTCGCGCGCGACCTCGGAGGTGGTCGTGCCGCCGTTGAGGCCCACCACGGCGCCCGGCGGTACCAGCCGCGCGGCGGCCTGCGCGATGCGCTGCTTCTCGTCGGCCTGGCGCGCCGTCTTGTAGCGCAGCGGGAGGTCGTACGCGACGCCGCTGAGCACGGCGCCGCCCCGGGTGCGGGTCAGCAACTGCTGCCGGGCCAGCTCGTCCAGGTCGCGGCGGATGGTCGCCGTGGACACCTCGAGAAGCTCGGCGGCCTCGGTCACCTCCAGCGTGCCCCGCTCGCCCAGGATCGCGAGCAAGCGGGTCCAGCGCTCATGCGTGGCCATCGTCACTCCTCATTTCTGTCATCGTGTGCCAGCGTAGCGAACAAGCCGTCGCGCCCTGCGCGCAGCCTGGTCCGTACCACGCACATTCATGCACGTCGGGGGCGTGGAGCAAGGGGTGGGTGGCTCTGTTCGGGCCGTGCTGGAGCGTGCGCGAAGTTGATGAAATCCACGCCGTCAGTCCGCTGAAAGTGCATCAACAGCGTGCGCCGGCCCGCCTGCACGTCTTGACTGCGGGGTGCCCGATGCAGGAACCTTGCGCAAATCTGCTCCGAGGAATCCCTCAAGAGCCAGGACCGATCAACTGAGCTCTGGTCCTATCGGCCCCTCGAGCGCCTGCCGCCGCCCCGCCATCCCCCAGCGAGGTCACCGCCGCCATGTCCGTACCCGTCTGTCGTCCCCACCGCCGCACCGCCGCGCTCGGCGTCGCCGCGCTCACCCTCGCCCTGCTGCAGGGTGCGGTGACCGCCGCCGTGGTGCCGCCCCGTGCCACCGCCGCGACCACCGTGCCGCCGCTCGTGCCGCAACCCGCGACCGAGACCGCCGTCGCCGGCAGCGGCTTCACCCTCACCGCGCAGACGCCGATCGAGGTGCTCTCCACCGGTACCGACGCGGTGGGCGTGGGCAGTTACCTCGCCGGGCTGCTCGCCCCCGCCACCGGCTTCACGCTGCCGGTGTCCAGCGTCACCCAGGCGCAGGGCCAGGCGGTCGTGCTGGACCCCACCGGGCCGGCCGCTCTCGGCCAGGAGGGCTACACCCTCGCCTCGTCCGGCACCGGCGTCACGGTGACCGCCCACGACGCCGAAGGGCTGTTCCGCGGGGTCCAGACGCTGCGCCAACTGCTGCCCGCCGCCGTGGAGTCGACCACCGTGCAGCCCGGGCCGTGGACCGTCGCCGCGGTCCAGGTGTCCGACGCGCCCCGCTACCCCTACCGCGGCGTGATGCTCGACGTCGCCCGCCGCTTCTACCCGGTGGACGAGGTCAAGCGGTACATCGACGAGGCCGCCACGTACAAGATCAACACCCTGCACCTGCACCTCACCGACGACCAGGGCTGGCGGATCGCCGTCGGCGCGCTGCCCGCCCTCACCTCGGTCGGCGCCAGCACCCAGAGCGGCTTCACCGGCGGCACCGACTGGTTCTACACCACCGCCCAGTACCAGGACCTCGTCGCCTACGCGAAGTCCCGCTTCATGACCGTGGTCCCCGAGATCGACGGGCCCGGGCACAGCTCGGCCGCCCTCGCCTCGGTGGCCGGCCTGAACTGCAACGACCAGGCGAAGGCGCCGTACTCCGGCTTCGACGTCGGCATCAGCCTGTACTGCCTGAGCGACGCGCAGCACATCGCCAACGTCGGCTCCTTCCTCAGCACCGTGATCACCACCGTCGCCGCGCTCACCCCCGGCCCTTACCTCCACATCGGCGGCGACGAGACCCCCCAGGCCACCGCGGCCCAGTACAACGCGTACGCCGGTGCGGCCACCCAGGCCGTCACCGCCCAGGGCAAGACCGTGATGGCCTGGCACCAGCTCGGCCAGTCCACCCTGCCGGCCGGCAGCCTCCTGCAGTTCTGGGGCGACGCCGGTGACCGGGCCACCGTCGGCACCGGCAGCGAGTCCAAGAGCATCACGCAGGTGCGCAACGGCGTCGCGCAGGGCGCCAGGTTCGTCATGTCGCCCAGCGACCACGCCTACCTCGACATGAAGTACGACTCGACCGTCCCGTACGGCCTGAGCTGGGACGGCTACGTCAACGCCCAGGCCGCGTACGCGTGGGACCCGACCACCGCCACCGCCAAGCCCGACGGCACCGGGTCCGTCGTCCCGGCGGGCAGCATCACCGGCGTCGAGGCGGCGCTGTGGGCCGACCGCGCCTACACCGGCAGCACCAGCCTGCCCAGCTCCACCAGCCAGTTCCCCGACCCGTCGGTCTACGCCGACTTCATGACCTTCCCCCGGCTGCCCGCCATCGCCGAGATCGGCTGGTCCCCGCTGTCCACCCACGACTGGACCGGGTTCAGCGGCCGCCTCGCCGCCCAGGGCCCGCGCTGGACCGCGGCCGGCATCGGCTACTACGCCGCTCCGGACATCGCCTGGCCCGCCGCCCCCGGCGCGCTGGACGGCGTCCACGTGCTGAGCACCGGCGGCAAGTCGTTGGACGACCCGGGCAGCTCCACCGCCGCCGGCACCCAGCTGATCACCTGGACCACCCACGGCGGCACCAACCAGCAGTGGAAGCTCACCAAGCAGAGCGACGGCAGCTACACCATGGTCAACCAGCTCTCCCAGCTCTGCGCGGACGTCAGCGGCGGCTCCAGCTCGCCCGGCGCGGCGGTCATCCAGTGGACCTGCACCGGCACCAGCAACCAGCACTGGACCGTCACGCCGGTCGGCGGCGGCTACACCATCGCCTCCGCGAAGAGCGGCCTGCTGCTCACCACCGCCTCCACGGCGGACGGCGCCCTGGTCACCCAGCAGGCGAACACCGGCTCGGCCCTGCAGACCTGGACGCTCGGCTGACCGACCGTCACCCGATCGCGGCGCCCGCCGGTCCGGGGTGGTCCGACACGCACGCCCCCGGCCGACGGCCGGGGGCGTGCGTGTCGGGGGGCGCCGTGCGGACCTACGCCCGGGCGCGGGTCAGGCGCAGCAGGTACGCGCCCGAGGCCGCGGCGAGCACCGCCATGCAGGCGGCGAAGACCATTCCGGCATCGGCCAGGCCGAGGGGTTCGCTGAGCAGGCCGACGCCGATCACCGGGATCGAGATGCCGAAGTAGGCGACCACGAAGAGCGCCGAGAGGACACCGCCGCGGTGCTCCGCCGGAGCCGCGGCGGCGACCTCGCCCACCGCACCGCGCAGGCCCATGCCCTGGCCCGCGCCGCCCACCAGGGCGCTGAGCACGAGCGGCGCCAGGGTGGTGGAGGCGAGCGAGACGGCGAGCAGGGCCAGTCCGGCGATCAGCACCAGGCAGCCCAGCGGCACCGCCCGCGCGGTGCCGAGCCGGGGCACCAGGAGCTGGCCGAGGGTGGAGGCGAAGAAGGCCGTGCAGACCACGAGGCCGACGACCGCGTGGTTGTGCACGCCCAGGCTCCCGGTGAGGAACGCCGGGCTGACCGAGGTGAAGACGCCCAGCAGTGAGAACCCGGCGAAGGTGGCGATCCCGGCCGGCACGAACACCCCGCGCACCTCGGGGGGCAGGGTCGGCCGCTGCAGCCGGGCGCGGCGCACCGGGCTCGGGTCCGACACCGTCTCCGGCAGGATCCGGACGACGACGTAGGCGGCCGCGAGCAGCACGAGGTGCACGGCGAACGGCAGCACCAGCGGGTTCGGCGCGTACTCGGCGAGCAGCCCCGCGAGCAGCGAACCGAAGCCCAGGCCCCCCATGTTGGCGGCGGTGGCGACGAAGCCGGCCCGGGCCCGGCGGTCCGGCGGCGCGAGCTCCAGGACGTAGGCGGTGGCGGTGCCGGTGAACAGGCCTGCCGACAACCCGGAGAGCAGCCGTCCGGCGAAGAGCAGCGGCAGGCCCTGCTCGGCGAGGAAGCAGACGGCGCTGCCGGCTGCGAACACCAGCCCCCAGAGCAGCACGGGCCGTCGCCCGACCGAGTCGGAGACGTTCCCGACGAGCAGCAGCACGCCGATCACCCCGAACGCGTAGACGGCGAACACCACCGTCACCATCAGCTCGGAGAAGCCGATCTGCTCCTGGTACAGCCCGTAGAGCGGGGTGGGCAGCGTGGTGCCCACCATGCAGGTGAAGAAGGCCGCGGCGGCCCCGAGGTAGCCGCGGCGCCCGAGGGTCGGCCCGCTGGTCCCGAGATCGGTCATCCGCCCACGGTAGGCACCCGGCCGCGGCCGGTCCCGACCCGGCAGGGCCGGATAGGCCGGACGGGGCCCCGCGCCGCTGCCACCGGCGACGTCGCCCGACGGCGCACCGCCGGCGCATCTGTTCCGCGCCTCCCTCCTCGGGCGAAAGCCTGCCCGAGTAGTCATCGGAGCTATCGTCTCGTGCGCCGACCCGAGCTGATGGAAATCATGGAGATTGAAGGAAATCTCCCTTTGCTGGACCCTTTTAACATCGGATGTATGGTGGCTAAACTCTAGCCACTCGCGGGCCTGGGCTCCCGGAGGGGAGCGGCGCCGGCTCCGACGCCCCTCGCCTTCGTCCTCGGACTCGGTCACGGAAAGCCGAACAGCGCGGTACCCCACCTGCCCGAGTCCTGTTGCCCTCCCGGTGCTCCGGTCCCGCCGGCTGTCTCCTCCGTCCCGCAGGGCCGCTTCGCACCGTCCGGAGCCCAGCCACCACCCTGGACCCCATGCAGGAGCCACGATGCCTCGACCCACCCCACCCCCCGGATCGCTCGCCCGAAAGCTCGCCGCACTGCTGGCCGGGGCGACCCTGGCCCTGCCCTTCACCGTCGGCGCCGGCACGGCGCACCCGGCGACGGCCGGCATCACGTTCTACGTGGCGACCAACGGCGCCGACACCAACGCCGGTACCAGTGCCACGACCCCGGTGGCCACCCTCGCCAGGGCCCAACAGCTGGTGCGGGCCGCACTACCGGGCAACCCGGGCCCGATCACGGTCAGCGTGGCCGGCGGCACGTACCACCTCGCCTCGCCACTCGCGCTCACCACGGCCGACTCCGGCACCACGACCTCCCCGGTGACCTGGACGGCGGCCCCGGGAGCCACCGCCACGCTGTCGGGAGGCCGGACGCTGCAACCGGTCTGGCAGCCGGTCAGCTCCGGCAGCCCCGTCATGGCCGCCACCGTGCCCGCCGGTCTCGGTTTCGACGGGCTCTTCGTCAACGGGCAGCGCCAGATCCTCGCCCGCTACCCGAACGTCGACCCCACCGCCTCCCGGTTGGACGGCTCCACCAGCCTGGCCGACCTCAACAGCCGGTCCGCCACCTGGTCGAACCCCGCGACCGGTGACGTCCGCGCGATGCACTGCGACGACTGGGGCAGCTTCTCCTACGCGATCACCGGACGGACCAACGGCGCACTGAACCTGCGGTACTCCGGCGACAACAACCGTCCGCAGAGCTGCGGAAGCGCCACCGCCCCCACCCCCGGTCCGGTCCTGGCCGAGAACATCGAGGAGGAGCTGGACGCGCCCGGCGAATGGTTCTACGACAAGACCGACGGCCGGCTGCTGTTCTACCCGCCGAGCGGCACCAACCTGTCGACGGCGACCGTGGAGACCGCCGAGCAGGACGAGCTGATCACCGTGACCGGCAGCTCCTCCACGGCCCCGGTCCACACCATCACCTTCAGCGGGTTCCACTTCACCCAGACCCACCGCACCCTCTTCGACACCGCCTACCAGCCCGACGCGAAGGGCGACTGGTCCGTCTCCCGCAAGGGCGCGGTCCACCTGACCAACTCCGAGAACGTCACCGTCACCCGATCCTCCTTCGACCAGCTCGGCGGCAACGGCGTCTTCCTGGACGGCTACAACGAGTCCGACACCGTGAGCGCCAGCCGCTTCTCCTACGACGGCGAGAGCGACGTCCAGGTGGTCGGCTCGCCCGACTCGGTGCGCGACTACTCCAGCGGCTACGACGACCAGGTCGCGATCGACGACACCACCGCCGGCCCGAAGTCGGCCAACTACCCGCGCAACATCCTCGTCCAGGGCAACCAGATGGGGAACATGGGCCAGTTCCAGACCCAGTCCTCGGGCGTGAACATCTCGATGGCCCAGAACGTCACCGTGGACGGGAACACGATCCACGACAGCCCCCGCGCCTGCCTGAACATCGAGGACGGCACCTGGGGCGGCGACGACATCAAGAACAACGACCTCTTCAACTGCGTCACCGGCACGGGCGACAACGGCTCGATCAACGTCTGGGGCCGCGGCCGCTACTGGGCCGGCGCGGGCAACAACTCGCTCGCCTCCGGCACCGCGTTCGAGGGCTCCACCGGGACGGCGCTCACCGATGCCCAGGCCAAGGACATGATGAAGCTCGACGTGACCGCCCCGATCACCATCGAGCACAACCGCTTCTGGCACGGCGGCGACTGGGCGATCGACCTGGACGACGGCTCCTCGAACTTCGTCATCCAGGACAACCTGGTCCTCAAGGGCGGCATCAAGCTCCGCGACGGCTTCCAACGCACCGTGCAGAACAACATCCTGGTCGCCGGGTCGCTCTACGAGCAGGTCAGCCACCAGCACGACGGCGACGTGATCCAGCACAACATCACCCTCGGCCCGGTGGCGTACGACAACGTGCTCGACAACCCCGTGTCCGCCGCCTACACCGTGGACAAGAACCTGTTCTGGAACGGCGGCTCGGCCGTGACCGACAACCCGGACGGCAGCGGCACCGAGAACCTCTCGGCGAACGGCACGACCGTCAACACCGCCTCGACCTGGGTCAGGGACGGCATGGACACGCACTCCGCCGTCGCCGACCCGCAGTTCGCCTCCGCCGACCCGCTCGGCCAGTACGACTTCACGGTGGCGGCCGCCTCGCCCGCCCTCGCGCTGGGATTCACCAACTACCCGATGACCGGCTTCGGTGCCCCCGGCGCTCCGCTGCCGCCCCACGCCCGGTGGCCCTACACGACGGCCACGGGAGGCGGCCTGGCCACCCAGCCCGAGATCCTGATGGGCGCCACCGCCACCAACGTGTCCAGCCAGGCCGTCGAGTCCTCGCTCGGCATCGGCGACGACCACGGGCTCTACCTCACGGCCGTGCCGGCCGGCAGCTACGCCGCCCAGGTCGGCCTGCAGGCGGGCGACGACGTCCGTGCCGTCAACGGCGCCACCGTCACCGCCGACCGCAACACCTTCTGGATCCCCTACAACTCGCTGGCGGCCGGCGATCCGATCACCCTCGCGGTGCGCCGCGGCCAGAACGACGTCACGCTCACCTTCACCAAGACCACCCGACCCGAGCAGCTCAACGACACCTCAGGAGTCGTCTACACCGCCACCGGTCCCGCCGCCACCGGCTGGATCTGGCGCGGTGTCCAGACGGGTGGCGGGCAGTCCTACCTCGATGACATCTGGGCCACCCAGAACCACGGCGACTCCTGGAGCCTCACCTTCAACGGGACCGGCCTCGACCTCGTGTCCGAGACCAACGCCGACGAGGGCAACGTCGCCCTCACCCTGGACGGCGCGTCCTACCGGACTGTCAGCTACGCGACCCCCTCCCGCGTCCACCAGTCCACGGTCCTGTCCATCACCGGCCTGGCCCCCGGGGTCCATACCGTCACCGGCACCATGACCGACGGCGGCTACATGATCGTCGACGCGTTCACCACCCACCCCGTGCTGCGCATCAACGACACCGACCCCGCCATCACCTACAGCGGCTTCTCGTACAGCGCCCACCGGGGGCTCGGCGACCTCGGGGACGACCTGCACTACGCGACCGCCGACGGCGCCACCGCGACCTACACCTTCACCGGCAGCGCTCTGCAGGTGTTCGGCGAGCAGTACACCGACCAGGGCAACCTCGGCATCACCCTCGACAACGGCACCCCACAGACCGTCAACACCGTCCCCATCGACGGCCTGCGCCACACCGACGTCCTCGTCTACACCGCCACCGGCCTCACCCCCGGCACCCACACCGTCACCGTCACCAAGCTCTCCGGCCAGTACGCCACCCTCGACGGCTTCGGCACCTCGTAGCAGGGAGGGCCGGACCCCCGCCGTGTCCGCACGCACGGCCGCCACTCACTGGGCGGCGGCCGTGGGTGGTGCGGTGATCGGCCGTCAGCTCCGGGGCCGGCGGCGCCGGATGAGCCACCGTCGACCCAGCAGGGAGGCGCCGCCGCCCAGCAGGAGGGAGAGGGCGGTGCTGGCGGCCAGCTCGACGCGGGAGTCGTCGGGGCCGGTGGCGGCGAGTGCGCCGCCACCCGCC
>NZ_JBHYKG010000333.1:0-8877 GCF_042741245.1 Kitasatospora sp. NPDC058965 | reverse complement strand
GGGCACCCGCGGCCGGCGCCTCGCGGTCGCGGGCGTGCCGGGGGAGCCGGCGGGGGCCGACGGCTGCCCGTACGCCGCCCGCTGCGCCGACGCGGACGCCACCTGCCGCAGCGCGCTGCCGCCGGTCGTGCCGGTCGGGACGCGGTGCTGGCACCCGGTGGCGGCCGGGCGCGCCGAGCCGGTCCCGGCACCGGTCGCCGCGCCGTCGGTGGCCGACCGGGCACCGCAGGAGCCCGCCGCGTCCGGGCCCGCGCTGCTCGAAGCCGCCGGGCTGGGCAAGAGCTACCAGGGCCGCGCGGTGCTGCACGAGGTCTCGTTCACCGTCCGCACCGGCGAGGTGCTGGGACTGGTCGGTGAGTCCGGCTCCGGGAAGACCACCGCCGCCCGGATCGTGCTCGGCCTGGAACGCCCCGACTCCGGCAGCGTGCTGCTGGCCGGCCGGCCGTGGAGCGCCGTGCCCGAACGGCGCCGCCGGGCCGACCGGTTGCGCATCCAGGCGGTCCAGCAGGACCCGCTCGGCTCGTTCGACCCGCGGTTCACCGTGGCCCGGGTGATCGGCGAGGCAGTGGCCCGGGCCGGCGTCCCGCGCGGCCCGGTGCGCCGCCGCCGGACCGCCGAACTGCTCGACCAGGTCGGCCTGTCCGCCGGTCTGCTGGGCCGCCGGCCCGGCGAGCTCTCCGGCGGGCAGCGCCAACGGGTGGCGATCGCCCGGGCCCTCGCCCCGGCCCCGCAGCTGCTGGTCTGCGACGAGCCGGTCTCCGCACTCGACGTCTCGGTCCAGGCCCAGATCCTCGACCTGCTCGCCGACCTGCGGCGGGAGCTCGGCCTGGCGATGCTCTTCATCTCGCACGACCTCGGCGTGGTGCAGCACCTGGCCGACCGGGTCGCCGTGATGCAGGGCGGCCGGCTGGTCGAGACCGGCGACGTGGCCGCCGTGTTCGGCGCGCCGCGCGCCGCCTACACCCGGCACCTGCTGGCGGCCGCGACGTGACCGGGACCCTGTACGCCGTCAGCGACCTGCACCTGGGCTACCCGGAGAACCGGGAGGTCCTGGAGACGCTGCGACCGGACTCGCCGGACGACTGGCTGATCGTGGCCGGGGACGTGTCGGAGCGGTTCGACGAGGTGGCGTGGGCGCTGCGCACACTGCGCGACCGGTTCGCCAGGGTGGTGTGGGCCCCCGGCAACCACGAGCTGTGGACCCCGCCGGACGATCCGGTGCCGCTGCGGGGTGCGCACCGCTACCGGGCCCTGGTCGAACTCTGCCGTGAGCTCGGCGTGTCGACCCCGGAGGACCCGTACCCGGTGTGGACCGGGCCGGGCGGCCCGGTGGTCGTCGCGCCGCTCTTCCTGCTGTACGACTACAGCTTCCGCCCGCCCGGCAGCTCGAAGGCCCAGGCCCTGGCCGCCGCCGAGGCAGCCGGGGTGGTCTGCACCGACGAGCTGCTGCTCCACCCGGACCCGTACCCCGACCGGGAGAGCTGGTGCCGGGCCCGGCTCGCCGAGACCGAACGCCGGCTGGCCGCCCTCGACCCGGCGGTGCCCACCGTCCTGGTGAACCACTACCCGCTGCGCCGCGACCCCCTCGCGGTGCTGTACCACCCCGAGTTCGCGCTCTGGTGCGGCACCGAGCGGACCGCCGACTGGCACCTGCGCCACCGCGCCGCGGTGGTGGTCCACGGCCACCTGCACATCCCGCGCACCATGGTGCTGGACGGGGTCCGGTTCGAGGAGGTCTCGCTCGGCTACCCGCGCGAATGGCAGCGGCGCGGCTTCGGCGGCCTGCGCCGGATCCTCCCGGCGGGTGCGCCGTGATCGGCTCGATCCTGCCCGGCTCGGTGGCCTGGGCGGAGTCCTTCGGGGACGTGGGGTCCGCCGATCTGCACCCGGCGGAGCAGGAGTTGGCCGCCACCATGGTGCCGGTGCGGCGGCGCGAGTTCCGCACCGGGCGGGACTGCGCCCGCCGCGCGCTCGGCCGGCTCGGACTGCCTCCGGGCCCGGTGCTGGCCGGTCCGCGGGGCGAACCGCGCTGGCCGGCCGGCGTCGTGGGCAGCCTCACCCATTGCCCCGGCTACCGCGCCGCCGTGGTGGCCCGCCGCAGCGACCTCCCGGTCCTGGGCATCGACGCCGAACCGCACCGCCCGCTGCCCCCGGGCGTCTGGTCCGCCGTCTCCCTGCCGCAGGAGCGGGCCCGGCACGGCGCCCTGCGGCAGTTGCACCCCGGCATCCACTGGGACCGCGCGCTGTTCAGCGCCAAGGAGGCGGTCTTCAAGGCCTGGTACCCCCTGACCGGCCGCCCGCTGGAATTCGAGGAGGCCGACGTCACGCTGTCCCCCGACGGGACCTGGCGGGCCCGCCTGCGGCTGCTGGCCGACGGCACCCCGCTGCACGGCTTCGCGGGCCGCTGGCTGGTGGCCGAGGGCCTGCTGCTGACGGCCACGGCGGAGGCGGTGGGGCGGGGGTGACGGGACGGCCGGGCTTCCGTTCGGAGGGGGCCGCCGTGCCGGAGTGGCGCATTTGACGGTGCGGCAGGCGGATTCAGAGGGTTTTCAGAGGCACTTGGCCATGGCCCGTCAAGGGCAGGGCGGGCAGGCTGGTCTCCTCCTCGCGCGGCGGGCAGTCGCGCGGTCGTTCCCCCACCGTGCCCTTGGAGGCGCCATGCCCGTGCTCGATGCTGCCCGTGCCCGAACCGCCGTGCCCGCCGCGCTGCTCTGCCTCGCGGTCTCCTGGATCCACGTCCAGGACCAGGGCGGGTTCCCGGGGGACAAGACGCCCCACTACGTGGGGATCGGGTACTACCTGCTGGAGGTCGCCGGAGTGGTGGCGGCCGCGTTACTGCTGACCGGGGCCCGCATGGTGCCCGAGCGGCCCGCCTGGCTGCTGGCGGTCGGGGTCGGGGTGGGCCCGCTGGTGGGCTTCGTGCTCTCCCGCGGCCCGGGCCTGCCCGACTACAGCGACGACAAGGGCAACTGGACCGAGCCGCTGGGGCTGGTGAGCCTGGCCGTCGAGCTGGGCCTGGTGCTGCTCGCCGCGCTGGCCCTGCGCCGGACCGCGGCCGGCGCGGTGGCCGGCCGGGCCTAGCCCGAGGAGGTCGACCGGCCCCGCCCGCACCCGCCCACGCGGGCGGGCAGGGCCGGTCGGCCCCCCGGCCGGGCCGGCCGGGCCCTGGCAGCCCGCGGTCGGCCGCGGGAGCGTGGAAGGGAGACCCGCCGACCGAGGAGTCCCGATGACCATCGCGCACCAGCCGTCGCAGGCCGTGGCCGCCCTGCTCGCCGACGGCACGACCGCCGTGATCCGCCCGCTGGGGGCCGCCGACCACCGCGCGGTGCTCGCCCTGCACGCGGACCGGATGAGCGAGGAGAGCCGCCGCCTGCGGTTCTTCGGGCACAGCCGGCGCGCCCCGTGGCTGACCGCGGACCGGCTGTGCGCCGGGCCGCGCGACGGCCTGCTCGCGCTCGGGGCCTGGGTGGGGGGCGAGCTGATCGGCGAGGCCGACTGCGAGCGGCTCGACGACCGGCCCGACCACGCCGAGCTGGCACTCGCGGTCGCCGACGCCTGGCAGCACCACGGCGTCGGCACGCTGCTGTTGGAGCACCTGGTGGCCGCCGCCCGCCGGCAGGGCGTCACCGCGTTCGAGGCCGACACGCTGGCCGGGAACCGTCAGGTGCACCGGCTGTTCACCGACCTCGGCCTGCCGGTGCAGCGCAGCTACGAGCAGGGGGAGGTCCGGGTCACGGTGCCGCTGGACGTGGACGCCGAGGCGTACCGCGCCGCGGTGGACGAACGCGGGCGGACCGCGGACGTCGCCAGCCTAGCCACCCTGCTGAAGCCCCGCTCGATCGCGGTGGTCGGCGCCTCCCGGCGACCCGGCTCGGTCGGCCAGACGGTGCTGCGCAAGATCCGCCAGGGCGGCTTCACCGGTCCGCTGTGGGCGGTGAACCCGTCCGCCGACCGGGTCGCGGACGAGCCCTGCCACCCGTCGGTGACCATGCTGCCCGAGGTCCCGGAGCTGGCGGTGCTCGCCGTCCCGGCCGCCGCGGTGCCCACCGTGGCCGAGGAGTGCGGGTCGCTCGGTGTCCGGGCGCTGGTCGTGCTCGGGTCGGGACTGGACGCCGAGCAGGCCGACCGGCTGCTGCACGCGTGCCGCCGGTCCAGCATGCGGCTCCTGGGGCCCAACAGCATGGGCCTGGCCCAGACCGACCCGGCCGTGCGGCTGGACGCCGAGTTCGGCGGGGCCCCGCTGCTGCCCGGCACGGCCGGAGTCGCCGTGCAGTCCGGCGGCGTGGGGATCGCCCTGCTGGAGCGCCTCGCCGACCTGGAGATCGGCGTCTCCAGTTTCGTCTCGCTCGGCGACAAGTACGACGTCAGCGGCAACGACCTGCTGCAGTGGTGGGAGCAGGACCGGCGGACCGACCTGGCCCTGCTCCACCTGGAGTCCTTCGGCAGTCCGCGCGCCTTCTCCCGCACCGCCCGCCGGGTCAGCCGCAGGATGCCGGTGCTGACCGTGGACGCCGGGCGGTCCGCGGCGGGACGCCGCGGTGCGGCCTCGCACACGGCCGCCGCCGCGACGCCGACGGTCACCCGGGAGGCACTGTTCCGCCAGGCCGGGATCACCGCGACCCGGAGCATCGCCGAACTGGTCGAGACCGCCGCACTGCTGCGCGCCCAGCCACTGCCCGCCGGGCGGGGCGCCGTGGCCGTGCTCTCCAACGCCGGCGGGATCGGCGTGCTCACCGCGGACGCCTGCGCCGAGGCGGGACTGGCCCTGCCGACCCTGGCACCGGGGGCCGTCGACGCCCTGACCGCGGTGCTGCCGGACGGTGCGGCGGCCGCCAATCCGGTGGACACCACGGCAGCCGTCGCCGGTGACGAACTCGCCGCTGCCATAGCACAGTTGGTGGACAATCGGCAGGTCGACGCGCTGCTGGTGGCGCTGGTCCCGACCGCGCTCGGCCCGGACCCGGTGCAGACGCTGCTGGCCGGTCCGGCGGTGCGCCGGATCCCGGTGGTGGCCGTGCTGGCCGACCAGGACGTGCCGGTCCGCTACCTGCCGTGCGCCGACGGCGGCCAACTCCCCGCCTTCGCGGACCCGGTGGCCGCGGCCCGGGCCCTGGCGCACGCCCGCGACCGGGCCAGGTGGCTCGCCGAACCGGTGGCCGCGCCGGCCGTCGCCGACACGGCCGACCCGGTGGCCGCCCAGCACCTGGCGGCGGCCTACCTGGCCGCCCATCCGGACGGCGGCTGGCTGGACCCGGCCGACACGGCCGACCTGCTCGCGTGCTACGACCTGCCGCTGACCAGCGCGATCTGGGCCCGCAGCGAGCAGGACGCCGCCCTGGCCGCCCGGACCCTGGCCCGGCTCGGGCACGAGGGCCGGCTCGCCCTGAAGGCCTACTGGCCGGAGCAGGTGCACAAGAGCGCGGCCGGGGCAGTCCGCACCGGTCTGCGTTCCGAGGCCGAGGTGTGCGCCGCGTACCGGGAGTTCGAGACCGCCTTCGGTGCCCGGATGGTCGGCGCGGTGGTGCAGCCGATGGCCGCCCCCGGGCTGGAGCTGCTGGCCGGAGTGGTGCAGGACCGGGTCTTCGGCCCGCTGGTGGTCTGCGGCCTGGGCGGCACCGCGACCGATGTGCTCGACGACCGCAGCGCCCGGCTGGCGCCGCTGACGGTCCGTGACCTGAGCACCATGATCGGTGAGTTGCGCGGCGCCCCGCTGCTGCTCGGCCGCCCCGGCACACCGCCGGTGGACCTGGCGGCGCTGCACCGGGTCCTGGCCGGCCTGTCCCGACTCGCCACCGACCTGCCGCAGCTCGCCGAGGTCGACCTCAACCCGCTGATCTGCGCCCCCGGCGGACTGGTCGCCGTCGACGCCAGGATCCGGCTGGAGCCGCGGCCCGCCTTCGACCCCTACCTGCGCCGCCTGCGCCGACCGGTCACGGGGGAGTGAGCCGGGCCGGCGCTGCCGCACCCGGTCGGCAGGCCGACGGCACTCCCGCCCACGGTCCGCCGGCCCGGCCCGACGGCGTCAGTCCGACGGCGTCAGTCCGAGTGCGTCAGTCCGAGTGCGTCAGACCCGTGGTGTCGACGAACAGGCCGGCGAACGCGGCCGCGGCCGCGGTCAGGGCCGGCACGCTGTTCGGGTGGCTGCCGTGCCAGCACACGGCGAGCGCGGCCGCCGCGGAGCCGAGCAGCCCCACCACCGTCAGGGCGACCCAGGCCCAACCCGCGACGAGCCCCTTCTTCGGCGCGCCCGGGGCGGTGCCGTCCGTCCGAGGGTTGATCACGGCACCGAAGAACGCCGCCGCCACGACCGACAGGTTCTTCGTGAACGTCGACAGGTCGGGGCTCTGGACCCGCCAGGCGATCCAGCCGAGCACGGCCATCAGGCCGGCGAAGGCGATGCCCAGGACCCAGGCGGCCACGGCGGCCTGGGCGGTGGTCAGCTTCGGCACCCGGAGGCCGATGTCCGTCGGAGCCGGGGTCTGCGGTTGCGACACGGTGCACCCTCCAGGGGATCGCGGGACTGGGCGTCGGCCCGCTCCCGGGTGGGGGAATGGTACCCAGCTGAGTGATCGTCACGGCACCGGCGGCAGAGCGGACGGCAGAGCGCGCGCGTCCGTCGCCCTCGGGGCCCCGGCCGCCCCGGCCGGACCGACCGTCCCGGCGCCCGGGTCGAACGGCCCAAGCGGGGGAGCGGTCCGGCGGCGCAGAGTGGGGACATCATCGTGAGGGGAGCGAACAGTCATGTGGCACCGCACCGTTGAAGACGTGATGACACGTCAGGTGGTGTCGGTCCGGCCCGGCACCCCGTTCAAGGAGCTGGTCCGGCTGATGCTGGAGAACGAGATCAACTCCGTCCCCGTGGTGGACGAGCAGGGCCGGCCCGTGGGCCTGGTCTCCGAGGCCGACCTGGTCCACCGGGTGGCGGTGCGACCCGACCCGCACGGGCCCACCCCGGGCCAGCCCGCCGAGGGCGACGGACGCGCCGCGGCGCTCACCGCGGGCGGGCTGATGAGCACGCCGGTGGTCACCGCGCGCGGCGACTGGAGCATCCCGGAGGCGGCCCGCACGATGGAGCGGGCCGGGGTCAAGCGGCTGCCGGTGGTGGACGGGAGCGGCCGGCTGGTCGGAGTGCTGGGCCGGCGCGACCTGCTGCTGGTCTTCCTGCGGCCGGACGTCGCGATCCGCGAGGAGGTCGGCCGCGAGGTGCTGGAGCACACCGCCCTGGTGCCCCGGGGCGCGGTGCGGGCCGAGGTGCGCGACGGCGTGGTGACCCTGGTCGGCCGGGTGCCGCTGCGCAGCACGGCCGCGCTGGCCGAGCGGCTC
This sequence comes from Kitasatospora sp. NPDC058965, assembly GCF_042741245.1. NCBI lineage: Bacteria > Bacillati > Actinomycetota > Actinomycetes > Kitasatosporales > Streptomycetaceae > Kitasatospora > Kitasatospora sp. NPDC058965. The sequence goes on along the minus strand of NZ_JBHYKG010000333.1, from coordinate 1,554 downwards.
TGCGGCGAGGTGGACGGCGTGGTCGCCGTGCTGCCCCGGCTGGAGTGGGCCGAGGACGACACCGAGCTCGCCGCGCGCGCGGCGGGCTGAGCAGACCGACGAGCAGGAGGACGAGTCATGAGCACCGCCATCGCGCCGGTGGGCGGGACCACCGCGGTCCTGGTCGGGGGCGACGTCTACCCGGTCACGGTCGAACCGACCGCGGACGGGACCGGTACCCGCCGGCTGGTCGTGGGCGAGCCGGCCGGCGAGCCCGGAGCCGGCGCCGACGACCTGCTGGTCGCCACCATGGCCGCCGGGGTCGCCGACGCGGCCCGGCGCCACCTCGACCACCACCGGATCGACCGGACCGGACTGCGGGTCACCGCCGAGTTCCGGGCCGACCGGACCCGGTCGGCCGGGCCGGCCGTGGTGCGGCTGCGCCTCACCGCGCCCGGCCTGCCGCAGGAACGGATGGCCGGCCTGCTGGCGGTGGCCCACTTCTGCGCCGACCACTGCGTGGCGGGCCGGGTGCCCGAGGTGGTGGTGGAGCTCGTCACGGGGTGACGGGCGCTCACCTGCGGGGGGCGTGCACCGAGGCGGACGTCGGGGGCGCCGGGGAGACCCGGTGCCCCCGTCGTCGTGGGGTTGTCCGGCTGCCGTGTGTCGGCCGGCGGGTTGCTTCTGCGAGAATCGCGGCACAGGTCAGCGGTCGCAGGAGGCACCCTTGGGCGGGGAACAGGCAGCACGTTCGCGGATCCCGCAGCTCCGGCTGGACGAGTTGTTGGAGGAGCTGCAGGCCCGGATCGACGCGGCGCGCGGCACCCGGGACCGGGTGCACAGCCTGCTGGAGGCGGTGCTGTCGGTGGGGCGCGAGCTGGACCTGACCCAGGTGCTGCGGCGGATCGTCGAGGCCGCGGCGGTCCTGGTGGACGCGCAGTACGCGGCGCTCGGGGTGATCGGCCCGGACGGCCGGACGCTGTCCCAGTTCCTGACGGTGGGGGTGAGCGAGGAGCAGATCGGCCGGATCGGGCCGTACCCGACCGGCAAGGGTCTGCTCGGCGAGCTGATCCACCACCCCGAGGCGCTGCGGCTGCGGGAGATCTCCGAGCACCCGTCCTCCTACGGCTGCCCGGCCCACCACCCGGTGATGCGCAGCTTCCTGGGGGTGCCGGTCCGGGTGCGCGACGAGGTGTTCGGCAACCTCTACCTGACCGAGAAGCGCGGCGGGGAGGAGTTCGACGCCGACGACGAGTCGGTGATCGCGACCCTGGCGGTGGCCGCCGGCGTCGCGATCGACAACGCGCGGCTCTACGAGGCCGCGCAGCGCCAGCAGCGCTGGCTGACCGCCAACGCCGAGATCACCCGGACCCTGCTCTCCGGCAGCCCGCGCGGGCAGGTGCTGGAGCTGATCGCCCGGCGTGCGCTGGAGATCAGCGGGGCTGCGCTGGCCGACATCTGCGAGCACCGGGACGGCGAGCTGCGGATCGAGCTCTCGGTGGGCGGCCCGGCCGCCGACCGGGCCGGGATGCGGCTGCCGCTGGAGGGCACCCTGTCGGGTGCGGCCTTCACCGC
>NZ_JBHYKG010000332.1:0-8877 GCF_042741245.1 Kitasatospora sp. NPDC058965 | reverse complement strand
GGCCCCACCTCCTGCCCCGGCAACCCCACCGTCGCCCCGGGAGCCGGGTGTTCAGCGCGAGCCATCCGCTGTTCATCCCGCTGCAGTGCCGAACGGTCCCGAGCGGGTGCTGTCATGGACGGCGCCCGGCACGGGGCCGGTCGAAGGCTTGAAGGGAACCGCCCATGATGACCCGTCAGCGCCTCACCTCCGCCGCCACGGCGGCCGTCCTGGCCGGCGCCGCGTTCGTCGCCGGCACCGGCACCTCCCACGCCGCCACCTGCTCGCAGGCCTACCTGCCGCTGCCCGACCCGCACTGCACGCCCGGCTCGTACAACCCCGCCGTGACCCAGAGCACCATCGGCTCCACCATATGCGTGTCCGGCTGGACCGCGACGGTGCGCCCGCCGACCTCCTACACCAACGCGCTGAAGGCCCAGGGCATCACGGACTACGGCTACAGCGACACCACCATGGCCGACTACGAGGAGGACCACTTCGTGCCCCTCGAACTCGGCGGCGCCCCGCGCGACCCGGCCAACCTGTGGCCCGAGCCGCACTACGGCACCAAGACCTCCAGCACCAAGGACGGCGTCGAGACCAAGCTCAAGAACGCCGTCTGCAACGGCACCATCACCCTCGCCGCCGCCCGCACCGCGATCCGCACCAACTGGACCACTGCGCTGCAGGTCACCGGCATCGGCTGACCCGACCGGGCCCCTCCAGAGCCTGACGATACGTCAAATTCGCTGCGGCACCGCCCTTCCCGCCGCCCCCGTTGTTGTGTACGCGGCGCCGGATTCTGCTGTACGTTCTCCTCGCCCGGTGACCGCGGGAAGTCGGCACCGGCCGCGGCGCGGGATGTGAGCGAACTGGGGGAGTGGTGACGTACCTCGTGGAGTTGCCGATCGGCGGGGCCGGTGACCCGTCGGAACTGGTGCAGGTCGAGATCGACCAGGCCGGTTCCGACGGACTGGTCCAAGTGGCCCGTCCGGGCCAGGTGGTGGCGCGGGCAACCCGGTCGATGGGTGAGATGCTCGCCGGGATCCGGCCGGTGGCCGAGCACTTCGTCGAGAACTTCCGCGGCATGGTCCAGGCGCCGGACACGATCGGCGTCGAGTTCGGGCTCTCGCTGTCGGCCGCGGCCGACGTGGTGATCTCCAGCACGGCCGCCACCGCCAACTTCAAGGTCACCCTCACCTGGAACAGGTCCGCCCACGAGGGCTCCTCGGCGGCCCCCGACCCCGCACCCGCCGTCCCGAGCGGACCGTCCGCGCCGTGACGGCGTTACCGCCCGGGGGCGCGGCGGGCGCCGGTCCGAAGGCGCTGACCACCGGCGTGGTGCGGATCCTCGGGCACCACGACGGCGCCGCGACCGCGGGTACGTCCTGGAAGCCCGTGGGCGTGGGCTTCCTGGTCACCCCCGAACTGGTCGTCACCTGCGCACACGTGGTCTCGGCCGCCCTCCGCCTCCAGGGCGCCGACCGGCCGCCCGCGCAGGCCGTCCTCGACGTCGACCTGCCGCTGCTGCCCTCGGCCCTGCCGCCGGACGGAGCCGGATCGCCGCTCACCGCGCGGGTCGAGCACTGGGTCCCGCCGGAGCCGTCCGGAGCCGGGGACGTGGCCGTGCTGCGACTGGGCGCCCCGGTGCCCGGCGCCCGGCCGGTCCCGCTGGTCCGGTCGAAGGACCTGTGGGGGCACTCCGCCCGGGTGTTCGGCTTCCCCGACGGGCGCGACGCCGGGGTGTGGCACGAGGCCGTGCTGCGGGACGGCCAGGCCAACGGCTGGGTGCAGGCCGACCGGTCCGGGAACAGCTACCGGGTCTCCCCCGGCTTCAGCGGCAGCCCGGTCTGGGACGACGCCCTGGCCGGTGTGGTCGGCATGATGGTGCGCGCCGAGGCCGGGGAACCCCCGGCGAGCTACCTGATCCCGGTCGAACGCCTGGTGGCGGCCTGGCCGGAGCTGGGCGAGCTGGCCGTGCCGCCGTCGCCGTTCCGCAGCCTGACGGCCTTCCAGGAGGCGGACCGGCGGCTCTTCCACGGCAGGTCCACCGAGAGCCGGGAGCTGGCCCGGCTGGTGGGCGGCCAGCGCTGGACCACGGTCGTCGGTCCCTCCGGCTCCGGCAAGTCCTCGCTGGCCATGGCCGGTGTCCTCCCGCTGCTGCGGGCCGGCGGCAGCACGGCGGTGGTGCTGCGACCCGCCGCCGGCAGCAGCCCGCTGTCCGCCCTGGCGGCCGCTCTGCTGCCGCTGCTGGAGCCCGAGCTGTCCGAGACGGACCGCCTCGCCCGGCTTCCCGGCCTGACCCGTGTGCTCGCCGACCGGAACGGGTTCGCCGATGCCGTTCCCCGCGTCCTCGCGCTCCAGCGGGCCCACCGACTGGTCGTGCTGGTGGACCAGTTCGAGGAGTTGCTGGTGCGCTCCCCGGCCGCCGTCGACCCGCTGGCCGACGTCCTCTTCGACGAGGCCCTGCCGGACACCGTCCGGGTACTGAGCACGCTGCGGGCCGACTTCCTGGAGACCGCCCTCGCCCACCCGCGCCTCGGGCTCGCCTTCGGCCGGCCGGCCTACGTCCTGCGGCCGCTGGGTCCGGACCAGCTCCGCGAGGTGGTCACCGCGCCCGTCGACGCCGTGCCGGGCGTGGACTACCAACCCGGGCTGGTCGACAGCATCCTGCGGGACGCCGGGGACGAGCCCGGTGCCCTGCCGCTGCTGGGCTTCACGCTGGACCAGCTCTGGCACCGGCAGCACGAGGGCCTGCTGACCCATCAGGCGTACGCGAGGCTCGGCCGTGTCCAAGGCGCGCTGGGCGCCTACGCCACCGCGGTGTGGGCGGACCACGTCCCGCCCGAGGACGGACCGACGGCGCGACGCCTGCTCACCCGGCTCGTCCGGGTGCCGACCGAGACGGCGGCGGCGACCCGCCGCACCGCACTGCGCCCGGACCTGACCGAGGACGAGTGGCGCATCGCCCAACGGCTCGCCACCACACGGCTGCTGGTCACCGGCAGCAGCGCCGAGGGCGTCGACACCGTGGAACTCGCGCACGAGGCGCTGATCACCGGGTGGACCGATCTGGCGCAGTGGTCCGCGGCCGACCGGGCCTTCCTGGTCTGGCGGGAGTCGGTGCGGCACGACCTGGAGCGGTGGGAACGGGGTGGCCGCGTCCCCGAGCTGCTGCCCACCAGGGTCGCCCTGACCGGTGCCGAGACGTGGCTGGCCGCCCGGGGCGACGACCTGACCGAGGCCGAACGCGACTACCTCGACCGCGGGAGCCGTCACCAGCGCTCCCGCGGCCGACGGCGGCGGGCGGCCGTCGCGGCCCTCGGCTTCGTCCTGGCCCTGGCGTTGGTGTTCGGGTCGCTGTTCGTGGCCGCCCAGCAGCAGAGTCGGGAGCACGCCTCGGCGGCCACCTCCCAGGCCTTGGCGCAGGCCGCCCAGAACGAGGCCGGCGACGACCCGCCGCTGTCGGTGCTGCTCTCGCTGGCCGCCTACCGGACCGCGCCCACCCAGGACGCGCGCAACGAGCTGCTGCGGCAGTACCTGGCGGCCTCCGGCGCCGCCCGGATCCTCTCCGGCCTGAAGGGGACGGTCGGCACGATCCGCACGAGCGCGGACGGGAGCGTGGTGCTGGCCGACTCCCGGCTGGGCCGGGCCACCCTCTTCGTCCACGCCGTCAGCGGCGTGGTGCGCAGCCAGGAGGTGCCCTCGGCCAACCAGTTGGACGACGTGATGCTCGCCCGGGACGGCCGGCGGGGGGCGTTCCTCGACCAGGACGGCTCCGTCGAGTGGTTCCAGGTGAACCCCGACGCGACCGACCCCGTCGGGCCCCTGCAGCGGCTGCCCGCGGTGCCGGGGTGGCCCGACGGCGCTTCGCTGTCCGCGATGTCGCCGGACGGGCGGATGCTCGCGGTCGCGACGCAGACCCGCGTGGCGTGGTGGGACCTCGGCACCGGCAGCGTCGTCGGAACGGCCGCCGCGCCGGCCGGCAGCTACCTCGATCTGTGGTTCGGCCCGGACAACGGGACCCTGCTGGTGCGGACCGAGAGCGCGGGGGACGCCCCCGAGGGCCTGGTCGCCCTCGACCTGGCCACCGGAGCGCCCCGGACCGTGCTGAGCGCGAAGTCCTACGTCCTCTCCGGCGACCGCACCACGGCCGTGACCTGCAGCGACGACGGCGATGCGGGCCACATCGTGCTGAGCCGCTACGCGGTCGCCGACGGCACCCGGCAAGGCCCGCCGCATCCGCTGGACGGCGCCTACTGCCCGCTGCAGGCCATCGACGCCACCGGACACCGAGTGGTCCTGACGACCGGCTTCAAGGGGAACACCCAGTCCCTGGAGCTGGTGGACCTCGACCAGGACACGGTGGTCTCCCGCACCAGCGAGTCCGGCGATTCGCCGACCGACTTCCCGTCCGGCTCCCCCGTGCTGGCGGCGGACGGCGGGCGGCTGTTCCTCGTCGGCGGGCTCGGAGCGCGGATCGTCTTCACGGAGATCCCCACGGATGCCGGCGTGCTCGACGTGGGCCAGCAGGCGCTCACCCGCGACGGCAGCAAGCTGATCAGCATCCTGGCGGACGGCTCCGACCTCGAGCTGCGTGCTGCCACGGGGGACGACAGCCGTCCGCTGGTCCGGGCGGCGCGCGCCCGGCCCGTGTGGGACGCGGCGGGCGCCACGCTGCGGCTGAGCCGCGACGGACGGCTCCTCGCCGAGCGGGAGGGCGCGGACCTGGTCTCGGTCCGCGACACGTCGGACCTGCGGCAGACCCTGCTGGTCAGGACCGCCGCACCGCCGAGCGACGACCCCAAGGTGGAGGACTTCGCCTACTTCTTCGACGCGGGCGGGAACCTGGTCACCGTCTCGGGCACCCTGGTGCAGCAGTGGGACGCCCGGACCGGGCGGCAGTTGGCGCAGTACGACGCCGCCGTGCTGCAGCCCGGGACCGACTCCGACGGCTCGCCGCAGCTCTACGTCAGCAGCTACCCGGCGGCGAACGAGGTGACGGTGATCGTCTACGGCGATCCCCGCATCCGGGTGGTCGACCTGACCACCGGCCGCACCACCATGACGCTGCAGCTCACCGACGACATCAAGGCCGCCCAGTTCGACGCCGCCGGGAACTACTTCGCCCTGATGCGGTCCGGCGGGCAGGTCGAGCTGTGGCGGCGTGATCCGCTGCGCCGGGAGCTGGGGCTGCTGCGCAGCCTGACCGCGGGCAGCACGCCGGGGGACGCCGTGACGGTCCCGCAGTTCGCCGGTGCCTTCCTCGACGACAGGGGCAGGTTCGTGCTGGCGGCCAACAACGTCGTCCAGATCTACCGGATCGGCGACCGCGCCTACGTCGACTCCTACGACTTCGGCCGGCCGCCCTACAGCACGTCGGCGAGCCCCTACTCGTTCCTCGACGTCTCGGCCGACGGGCGGACGGTGCTGTACGCGGACGAGAACGGCGTCGGCGGGCCCCTCCAGCTCGACCCGGCCGTCTGGCAGCGCAAGCTGTGCGACGTGATCGGCTACCGCGGGTTCACCGCGGACGAGCGGAGCAGCCTCCCCGTGGCCGTCCCCGCCCAGCCGCTCTGCCCCCGCCCCTGAGGTCGGGGCGGAGCGCCCGCCCGGTACCGTGCGAGCACCGTCGTGGCGGCCGGTCAAAATTTCCGCCGCGCACCTGTAACGCTTCCGGGGTCCCGGTGCATCGTCCGGGTGTCAGGTCGGGCGAGCGGGGGTTGCGGTGACTCAGAAACGTGCGGTGCTGGAGGCGGAGTACCTGGAGTTCGCCGCCGCCCGCTCGGGGGAGCTGTACCGCTCCGCGCTCCTGCTGACCGGTGGTGACGGCTACCTCGCCGAGGACCTGGTGCAGGAGACCCTGGGCCGGATGTACGTGTTGTGGCGGCGCAGCAGGTGGGCGTCGGGCGGTCGGCGGATCGAGAACCCCGCGGCCTACGCGCACACCGTCCTGGTGCGGATGTTCCTGATGCACCGGCGCCGGCGCAGCAGCGGCGAGCGGCCGGACGGCGAACTGCCCGAGCTCCCGGTCCAGCCCGCCGACCCGGAACTGCGCCTGGCGCTGCTGGACGCGATGGGCCGGCTCTCGGTCCGGGACCGGGCGGTGCTGGTGCTGCGGTTCTGGGAGGACCGGTCGGTCGAGGAGACCGCGCAGGTGCTGCGGTGCAGCGGCGGCGCGGTCCGCACCCAGACCAGCCGGGCACTGGACCGGCTCCGCCGGGTCCTCGGCGAATCACTGACCGAAACCCACTGACGACCCGTCGGCCCTGCCCGGAAGAGGGTGACCACCCCATGCTCCACGACGACGACCCCCAGCACGACGACCTGGTCGACGCCATCCGCCGCACCGGTCGGCAACTGACCACCGGTCCCGACACACTGGCCACCGCCGGGCTGGCCCGGGGCCGTGCGCTGCGCCGGCGCGGGCGCACGGCCACCGCGGCCGCCACCGTGGCGGTCGCGGTGCTGGGCGCCGCCGGCCTGCTGGTCGGCACCCCGGGCAGCCCGTCGCACCACGCCGACACGGTGCTCGGGCCGCCGAGCACCGGTGGGCCCAGTCCCGGAGCGACCGACTCGCCCAACCCCTCCGCTCCCCCGGCCACCGGCCAGGGCGTCACGTTCCAGCAGCTGTTGGCGATGGTCAAGGCGCTGCTGCCGCCCGGTACCACCAGCCAGGAGGCCGGGCAGGGCACCGCCGACAGCGGCGCCGCGCCCTCGGACGCGGCGAGCGTGACCGTGGACTTCGACGACGGTCTGGGCAAGGCCAGGATCCAGCTCCAGATGGGCCGGGTCCGCACCGAGCAGGTCGGCGCGATGGTCCGGTGCCAGCCGACGGACCCGCAGCAGCGCGCCTGCACCAGCGGCGCGGCACCGGGCGGCGGCACCCTGACCGTCCAACAGCTCGTCAGGAGCGGTGGCACCACCGCCTGGCGGGCCGTGCTGCTCGACCCGAGCGGCTGGCTGGTGCAGGCCGAGGAGTGGAACGCGCCGGCCGAGCACCCGGACCAGCCCTCGCGGTCGCAGCCGCCGCTCGCGCTCGACCGGCTGAGCGCCCTGGTCACCGCGCACCAGGGCTGGGCCTCGGTGCGGGACGGCGCCGCGCCGTACCCGAGCCAGCCGGCCGCTCCGCCGCCGGTCGACAGCCAGGCGATGCTGACGGTCCTTCACGGGTTGGTCCCGGCCGGTCTGAGCAGTTCGGCCGGGGGCGCCCAGGACCAGGGCCAGGGCCTGGACGGCTACGCCTACCTGACCGTGGACGACGGCCGGGGTGCGAGCCTGGTGCAGGTGAACGTGCAGGACTGGAGCGCGATGGTGGCGGCGGACAGCGAGATGGTGCTGACCATCTTCGGCCACGCCAAGGTCCTGCCCGACGGCACCAAGGTCGCGGTCGACCGCAACCCCTTGATCGGCGGCACCCACGGGCGGAACCTCGTGATGTGGGAGGTGAACGTGCTCCGCAAGGACGGGACGCGCGTGGTGGTCACGGCCCTCAACAGCCCCGCGATCGCGAGCGACGCCGTCCGGCCCACCCCGGCGCTCAGCACCGACCAGCTGACGGCGATCGCGACCAGCCCGCTCTGGCAGCTCCCGCGCACCCGGTGAGCGGGCGCCGCCCGGACTCCCGCCGGGGGCCCGGGCCCCCGGCGCGGAGCCGGGTGACGGACCGTCGGTCCGGATCCACTCCGGCCCGTCGGCAACCGACGGTACGATCGTCCTCTCATCTGAGGCGGGGTCAGGGGGCGGCCGTCCGTTCCCGCCGGGCGCCGGCGTTGCGCGCCCGCGTTCGCGTGTGCGAGAGTTGGCCGCCGCATGCAGCTCGTATGCGGACTCACGGATATCGAAGGACTGAAGTCCATGGCCCCGGCGTCCCCCAGCGGCCGCCACCGGTACTGAGTGGACCCGCGCTCCGCTCCGGAGCACGTCGTCACCGGTACCACCGCTCTCCTCACGGCGGCCCCACGTCGCGGTGCCTGACGCACCGCCACCGCCTCCTGCTCCGCGGGAGGCGACCCGGCTCGTACCGGGTCAGGCCACGCGCGTTCACCGATCCGCCCCGCTCGGGCGGGAGCGCGCCCCACCTTTTCACTTCGTGAGGTCATTACCACCGTGGACACCAACGTCCAGAGCTTCGCCGTCGCCAACCTCCGCCGCCGTCCGCTGGTCCTCGAACCCTCGGGCTTCGTCGCGGGGTTCGACCCCGACACCACCAACCCGTACATCAACTACGCGACTCCGCTGCCCGGCGCCGAACCGACCGGCCGGGACGTCGCGGGGCTGATCGAGGCGTTCCGCGAGCGCGGGCTCAAGCCCCGCCTGGAGTTCGCCCCCGAGGCCGCCCCCGCCGTCGAGCCCGCGCTGCGAGCCGCGGGATTCACGGTCGAGGCCGTGCACGAGTACCTGGTCTGCACACCGCGGACGCTGACCGTGCCGCAGACCGGCGCGGCGGACGCCCCGCTGGTGCAGGCCCCTGCCTCGGCGGCGGACTACACCGTGATCGACGCGGCCCTGGCCGAGGCGTTCACCGGCGAGTTCACCTCCTCCCCCGAGGGTGCGGCGCGGCTGCGCCGTACCCAGGAGGGCGGCGGGGCGGTGCGGTTCGTCCGCTCCCCCGACGGCGGCTGCGCCGGCGGCGCCCTCTGCTCGGCCCCGGCCGTGGGCACCTGCGAGTTGGCCGGCGTGGGCACCCGGCCGGCCTTCCGCGGCCGCGGCATCGCCGGCGCCGTGACCGCGGCGCTGGCCGGCACGATGTTCGACCGCGGCGCCGACTCGGTCTGGCTGGAGTACTCCGGCGAGGGGTCCCGCCGCGTCTACGAGCGGGTCGGCTTCCGGCCCGCGGGAACCCGCCTGTACATGTCCCTCGAAGGGTGACCTGCCGGGTGGCGGCCTCCGGGGGCC
>NZ_JBHYKG010000331.1:0-8900 GCF_042741245.1 Kitasatospora sp. NPDC058965 | reverse complement strand
GTACTCATCCGGAGATCTGCTTGTCGATGTCGGCCTGGGCCTGCTGGGCCGCGGCGGCGAGCAGCGCGGCCGCGTCGCCGCCGGTGACGATCTTCGCGGCGGCGCTGCTGAACAGGGTGCCGACCGCACTGTCCCAGGTGCCGGGGTTGTTCCTGCCGTACTTGGCGGCCAGCGCCACGGTCTCCTTGGCGGGCCCGGTCGCGAGCTTGTCGGCGGCGGCGGCCACCGAGTTGCGCGGCGGGATGTGGAAGCCGTAGCCCTCGGCCCAGTCCTTCTGCAGGTCGGTCTGCTGGATCCAGAGCCACTGCACGTACCGCTTGGCCGCGTCCACGTTCCGGCCCTTGGCGTTGACGCAGCTGGTCCAGCCGCCGACCCGGACCACGGGAGTGCCGCCGGCCTTGAAGGCGGGCCAGGGCAGCACCCCGAAGTCGTCGCCGAGCGCGGTCTTGATCTGGGGCATCGCCCACAGACCGCACCACTGCATCGGCACGACGTTCTGGGTGAAGGCCGCCGGGTCCCACCAGTCGGTGGTGAAGCCAAGTTGCAGGGACTGGTCGTCGTGCAGGCGCTTGAGGCCGGCCACCGCCTCGACGGCCTGCGGCGAGTCGAAGGCCGCCTTGCCGTTGGCGACCAGCTCGCCGCGGTTGGAGAGCACGGCCAGGATCGGGGTGTCGCCCAGTCCGTCGTTGCCGACGAACAGGCCCTTGCCGTCCTTGGTGGTCAGCGCCTTCGCCGCGGCGACCAGCTCGTCGAAGGTCTGCGGCGGGGTGATCCCGGCCTTGGAGAGCACGCTCCTGCGGTAGTAGAGCATCATGATGTCGTCGATCATCTTGACGCCGTAGCGCTTGCCCTCGACCGTGACGGCGTCGCGGTCGCCCTTGTTGAAGTCGGGTCCGGCGCTGCCGTAGAGGTCGTCCAGGGCGGCGATCTGGCCGCGGCGGGCCAGGCTCTCGCTGAAGTCGCCGGTCTCGAAGACGTCGGGGGCGGCCTCGGTGAGCAGCGAGGCGTTGAGCTTGCTGGTGTAGTCGCCCGGCACCCAGGTGACCTTGACCGCGATGTCGGGGTTGGCCTTGGTGAACGCGGTGGCGTAGCGGGTGGCGGCCTGCTGGGTGCCGGCCTCGCCGTACGCGTGGTACCAGACGTTCAGGGTGGTCCTGGCACCGCCGGAGGACCCGCCGGTCGGGTGGGTGCCGCAGCCGACCACGGCTCCGGCGACGACCATCAGCGATCCGCCGAGGAAGCCTCTGCGGCTGAGGTGGGTTCTCTGTGCGCTCATTTCGCATCCTTGGTGCTGGGTGGGGTCGGTGTGCGGGATCCCGAGGGGGCGGGATCCGTTGGGGGTAGTGACGGTCCGTCAGGGAAAGAGGGTCTGGATGGCGGCGACCGCGCCACCGCGGGCCCACTCCTCCCACGGCAGTGGCCGCAGGGTCAGCGGGCACTTCGCCGCGGCCTTGAAGCAGTGCGCGGTGTAGGCCGCCTCGATGTGGCTGCCGAAGAGGTCGAAGGTGTCGAGCCCTTCGCCGGTGACGACGACGCGCTCGGGTCCGAGCAGGCTCACCAGGGTGGCGATGCCGGTACCGATGGCCCGGCCGGCCGCGACGAAGACCTGCTGCGCGGCGGGGTGGCCGTCGCGGGCCAGTCGTACGGCGCCGTCGAAGTCGAGGTCCTGGTCCGCGACGGCCCGCCGGACGCCGGCGAGGATCGCGTCGCTGGAGCCGATCGCCTCGACGCAGCCGGCCGAGCCGCAGTGGCAGCGCGGACCGGCGGGATCGACGCAGGTGTGGCCCAACTCGCCGGCCACCCCGTAGGCCCCGGTGACCAGTTCGCCGTTGACGACCAGTCCGGAGCCGATGCCCGCGCCGATGGTGACCAGCGCGAAGTACTCGGTGCCGATCCCCTCGCCGAACCAGTGCTCGGCGACGGTCAGGGCCTTGACGTCGTTCTCGATGCTCACGGCCAGCCCGGTCGCGGCCGAGACGATCCCGGCGAGCGGCACGTCCTGCCACCCGGGGAGCACGGAGTAGCGCACCAGGCCCCGGTCGCGGTCCACGTCACCGGAGACGGCGATCCCGAGGTGGCCGGTACGCTGCCTGAACTCCGGTTCGCTGTCAAGCAGTTCGTCGACCAGATCGGCGATCAGCGTGCACACCGAACCCGGGTCGCGGGCCGTCAGCCGACGCCGGCCGGTGACCTGCATCCGGGCCCGCAGGTCGCAGACCGTGCCGTACAGCGCGTCGGCACTGATCTTCACGCCGACGAAGAACTCCCGGTCGGGAGTGATCGCCAGTGGGTTCACCGGGCGGCCGGCTCCGGGCGCGGTGCGCTCGGGCGGCAGCTCGTGGAGGTAGCCGTCCCGGATCAGCGGCCGGGCGGCCTTGGTCACCGCGGTCGAGGACAGCCCCGTCCGGCGGGCCAGTTCGACCCGGCTGAGCGGGCTCTCGGCCAGCAGGAGGCTGAGGATCGCGGTCTCGGCCGGTGCGGTGACCAGCGGGTGCGACGGGTTCGGAAACACGGCGGCAACGTACCGAGAAATAAATAACTTTGTCCAGTATTGATTTCGGACCCAGGCCGGACCTAGGCTCTGGCCGTCTCCGCGGCACCCGCGCGATCCGCTCGCCGGCCTCGCGCTCCCGCACCTCGCCGCCTGCCCAGACCCCATGGACCGCCCGTGCCCGCCAAGCCCCCGCCCCTCTCCTTCGACGCCGCCCGCGGCCTCGCCGTGCTGCGGACGCCGCACAGCGTCTACGCCCTGCGGACCGGCGCCGACGGCAGCCCCCGGCACCTCTACTGGGGCGCACCGCTCGACCCCGCGGAGCTCGCCGCACTCCCCGCCCACGCCTCCCCCGCCGCCAGCAGCTTCGAGGCCGATCCGGCCCCGGACGAGCTCGCGCCGCAGACCGGCGCGCGGTTCGGCCCGGCCGGCCTCCAGGTGCGGTTCGCGGACGGCACCCGCGGCGCCCAGTGGACCCTCGCCGGCCACACCGTCGGCGACCACGAACTGCGCCTGCGCCTCGCCGACCGCCGCTACCCCCTCACCGCCGAGCTCTGCTACCGGGTCCGCCCCGGCAGCGACGTCGTCGAACGCTGGACCGAGCTCACCCACACGGGCGGCGCCGGCACCGGACCGATCGCCGTGGACCGGCTGGACTCGGCCTGCTGGACGGCCCCCGCACTGCCCGACTACCGGCTCAGCCACCTGGTCGGCGGCTGGAACAGCGAGTTCCAACTGCACCGCGACCGCCTGCCGGTCGCCGAGACGGTGCTCACCAGCCGGCGCGGCCTCACCAGCCACCACGCCAACCCCTGGCTCGCCCTCGACGACGGGACCGCCACCGAGACGCACGGCCAGGTCTGGAGCACCGCCCTCGCCTGGAGCGGGAGTTGGCGGATCACCGTGCACCGCGACCCGGTCGGCCGGACCAGCTGGACCGGCGGCTTCGGCCACGAGGGCCTGAGCTGGACCCTGCAGCCCGGCGAGACCCTGCACACCCCGGTGTTCGCCGGGCTGTACACCGCCGGCGGCTTCGGCGCCGCCAGCCGCGCCTGGCACGACCACCTGCGCCGGACCGTCCTGCCCGAACCGGACCGGGACCGACCGGTGGTCTACAACTCCTGGGAGGCCACCGGCTTCGACGTGGACCTGCCCGGCCAGCTCCGACTGGCCCGGCTGGCCGCCCGGGCGGGCGCCGAGCTCTTCGTGCTGGACGACGGCTGGTTCGGCGCGCGCACCAACGACCGGGCCGGCCTCGGCGACTGGACACCGCGGCGCGCGGCGTTCCCCGACGGGCTGCGCCCGCTGGCCGACGAGGTGCACGACCTGGGCATGGACTTCGGGCTCTGGGTGGAGCCCGAGATGGTCAACCGCGACAGCGACCTCCACCGGGCCCACCCCGACTGGGTCGTCCACGCCCCGACCCGGGACGCCACCGAGCTGCGCCACCAGCTGATGCTCAACTTCGCCCGCCCCGAGGTGGCGGCCTGGGCGCACGCCACGCTGGACCGCCTGGTCCGCGAGAACGACGTCGACTGGCTGAAGTGGGACGCCAACCGGGTCGTCACCGAGGCCGGTTGGCCCGGCCACCCGGACCCGGACCGACTGTGGATCGAGCACACCCGCGCCGTGTACCGGGTGATGGACCGGCTGCGCCGCGACCACCCGGGCCTGCGGATCGAGGCCTGCGCGGGCGGCGGCGGGCGGGTGGACCAGGGCGTGCTGGCCCGCACCGACCAGGCCTGGACCTCCGACAACACCGACCCGGTCGACCGGCTCGGGATCCAGCACGGCTTCAGCCAGCTCTTCCCCGCCCAGGCCATGGCCGCCTGGGTGACCGACAGTCCCAACGTCACCACCGGCCGGGCCACCCCCCTGCGGTTCCGCGGCCACGTCGCGATGGCCGGCGCGCTCGGCCTGGGCGGCGACCTGGCCCGCTGGACCGAGCAGGAGCTCGCCGAGACCGCCGAACTGGTCGCCCGCTACAAGGAGATCCGCCCGCTGGTGCAACGCGGCCGCCAGTTCCGGCTGACCGCCCCCGGCGGGGTCACCGGCGTGCACTACGCGGCCGCGGACGGCGGCGAGCACGCGGTCCTCGTCTGGCGCCCCGCCGCCCGGTTCGGCCACGCGACCGCCGAACTCCCGCTGCCCGCGCTGGATCCGACGGCCCGCTACCTGGACCTGCAGACCGGTACCGCCCACCGCGGCGCCCTGCTGGTCGGCCGGGGCATCGACCCGCGGCTGCCCGCCGGAGACTACGCGAGCTCACTGATCCGGCTGCGCCGGATCAGCGGCCCCTGCGCCACCACCGGCCGCTGACACCGCCCGACCGCCGCGGCCGTCGCTGCCGGGCGCCCCGCCGCGGCGCCCGGCCGGGTCGGCAGTCGCCCTCCCGTTCCCCCCCAGCAGCACAAGCACTGACGGACCATCAGTTCTGCCTGCGCATCATCCGGGACGCCCCCGCGCGGCCCGCAGAAAGGTCCTGCCATGGACATCAGCCGCCACCAGCCCGCCCTCGACGCCGCCCCCTGGGCCGAGTGGGACCAGTCGCTCCCGGCCTGTGGCGCCCGGATCAGCGCGGACTCCCCCGCCGTCACCCTGGCGGTGCAGCGCGCGGACTGCGCCGGCGCCGATCTCCTGCTGACCACGACGGAGACCACCACGGTGACCGTCCGGCTGGACGTCCCGCTGGACGGTGCGGCCGGCTACTGGCATCCGGACGCCGGTTGGGAACGCACCGTCCGCGCCGACCACACCCCCTGGCGCCCGGTCTCGCTGCTGCGCTCCGCCCCGGTCGGCGCCCTGCACGACGGCGCCGGACGGACCCTGCTCGCCTTCGCCGCCGACCGCACGGTCACCGAGACCCTGGTCCGGTTCGGCGCGTCGGCGCAGCACGGGCGGTTCGGCGTGTGGCTGCGCTTCCCGCTGGCCGCCGACCAGTCCTGTCGGCTGCGCCTGGTCGCGCCCGGCGGCACCGTGGCGGCGGCGCTGCGCCGACTGCGGGTCTGGCTGGCCGGCCTGCCGGACGCCCAACCGCTGCCGATGCCCTCCTTCGGCCGCACGCCGGTCTACTCGACCCGCTACCCGTTCGGCCGCTCCGCGACCGCCGCCGAGGTGGAACAGGAGGCCGTGCTGGCCGCCGAGTTGGGCTTCGGCCGCCTGCTGCTGGACGACGGCTGGCAGCGCCGCGGGCCCGGCCCCGGCTACGCCGGCCACGGCGACTGGCGGCCGGACCCGGCCAGGTTCCCCGACCTCGCCGCGCACGTCCGGGCGGTCCGGCGCACCGGGCTGCGGCCGGTGCTGTGGATCGCCCCGCTGCTGCTGGGCCGCGGCTCGGCGGCCCACCGCCGCTGGGCCCCCTTCGCACCGCACCAGGCGCGGCACCTCGACTGCCGCATCCTCGACCCGCGCCGCGCCGAGGTGCGCCGCCACCTGGTGGAGACCTGCCGCACCCTGGCCACCGCCTACCAACCGGACGGCCTGCAGCTGGACTTCCTGGGCGAAGCGCTGGCCTATTCCGGCGCACCGGCGCCCGACCGCCCGGCCCCCGGGTTCATCCCGGACCTGGGGCAGGCGATGGCGCGCCTGCTCGCCGACATCCGGGGCGCCCTGCGGTCCGCGCGCGGGGACGACTTCCTGCTCGAACTGGGCGAGGGCTGCACCGGCCCCGCCGCCACCCCCTTCGGCAACGCCCTGCGGCCCACCGCGAGCCCGGGCAACCCGGTGGCCAACCGGTTCCGGACCCTGGACATCGCCCTGCTGGCACCGGGCGGCGCGGTCCACTCCGACCTGCTCGCCTGGGAGCCGGACGCATCCCCGGAGGCGGTGGCCCGCCAACTCCACGGGGGGCTGCACGCCGTCCCGCAGCTCTCGATGCGCCTGGCCGAGCTGCCCGCGGCCCAGCGGGCCACCGTGGCCTTCTGGCTCGCCACCTGGCGCCGGCTCTCCGCCGTGCTGCTCGGCGGCCACTACGAGCCCGGCCGGCCGGACGAGCTCTACCCCCTGGTGGTCTCGACCCTGGGGAACCGGCGCGTGATCACCCGGTACGCCGACCGCCCGGTCCCGCTCCCGCCGGAGGCCTGGCGCACCCTCACCGTCGTCAACGCCACCGCCTCCTCACGCCTGGTGGTCGAGGCCTCGGGACCGCCGCGCGTGGTCCGGCTGCGCAGCTACGACGCCCGCGGCCAGCGGCAGCAGGACACCACCCTCCCGCTCACCGCCGGCCCGCACGAGATCGAGGTGCCGCCCTCGGGCCTGTGCACGCTCACCCTGACCTCCAGCCTCTTCGTGCTCGGCGCGGCGAAGTGAGCTGCCGGAACCCTCGTGCGGTGACCGCGGCACCGCGCCACACAGGGCCGGCGGGCACGCCGGGCACGCCCGCCGGCCACCCGTGTCAGGCGCTGCTGGCGGCGGCGAAGCGGGCGCTGACGTCCTGCCAGTTGACGACGTCCCACAGCCGGGTGACGTAGTCCGGGCGGACGTTGCGGTACTGCAGGTAGTAGGCGTGCTCCCAGGCATCGAAGGCGAGCAGCGGGGTGGTGCCCTGGCCGACGTTGCCGTGGTGGTCGTAGACCTGCTCGACGATCAGGCGCCGGCCCAGCGGCTCCCAGGAGAGGATGCCCCAGCCGCTGCCCTGGACCCCGACGGTGGCGGCGGTGAGCTGCTTCCGGAAGGCCTCGAAGGAGCCGAAGTGCTCGGTGACGGCGTCGGCGAGGGCGCCCTCCGGGCGGTCGCCGCCCTCCGGCGAGAGGTTCTGCCAGAACAGCGAGTGCAGCACGTGGCCGGACAGGTGGAACGCGAAGGTCTTCTGCAGGCCGACCAGCCCGCCGAACTGCTCCTTGTCGCGGGCCTCGGCGAGCTGCTCCAGCGTGTCGTTGGCGCCCTTGACGTAGGCGGCGTGGTGCTTGGCGTGGTGCAGCTCCAGGACCTCCGCCGACATCGCCCGCTCCAGGGCGGAGTAGTCGTACGGCAGGTCAGGCAGCGTGTAAGTGCCCATCAGGACACGGCCCCTTTCAGGCGTGGAGGATCATGTCGCTCGACACACTATTGCGTATGACTTGCAATAGCGACCACACTGCTACAGCATGTCTGACGCGGGGTCGGCCCGTCAGTCGATCGGAAGCACCCCCGGCCGGGCGCGCCTCCCTTCCTGGCGATCGTCTTCCCAACCGGCGCCCGCCGGGACACCGGCCGGCCCCGCACCACCTCGGCCGTGTGCCGTCCTGCCACTCATCGCTGCTTCGCGTCGGCGGTGCAGCTGTGCACGGGCTCCAGGGCACCGCGGTCGGTCAGCACGACGGCCTCCCCGTCCGCGACGGTATAGGCGTCGATGACACCCCGTCGGACGATGTCGGAGCGGCCGCCGCCCTGGTACGCGACCAGGTTGCCGCCGCTGGTCGCCAGACCGCACGTACCCACCCCGGCCAGGGTCTGGCTGCCGCTGAAGCCGAACTGCACCGGGAGGCGACTGCCGGTGGCCAGGTCCGCGGTGGCCACGCTCTGGCTGACCGCGGTGGTCCCCATCTTCACGGCTGCGGCGAACAGGGTGGATCCGGACACGGTGCACAGGCTGGTGTGGAAGTCGGCCGGGAGCACCTGCTTGGCCTGCCCGGTGGCCAGGTCGACCTCCAGGGCCGGGGTACTGAGCGTCACCGCCGAGTGCTGAACGCTGGAGACGCAGCCGACCGGGCCGGGCGTCGTGCCGGCCACCAGTCGTGCGAATGCGGCGGGTTGGGCCGTTGAGACCGTGTAGAGGGCCCAGTCGCCGGCCGACCCGGCGCCGGCGCTGCGGATGCTGAGCACGACCTCGGTGCCGTCCGGGCTCACCCGGTACTGGCGGTTCCCGGCGGGCAGCGGCGCGGTGCTGGACCGCCCGTCGCGCACGGACCGCAGCGAATCGGCGTCCACGGCGAGGTAGTCGGACGCGGACTCGGCCCGGACGATCTGGAAGTCGGCGGTCGGCGGGGCCACGTCCTGGCGTCCGGACCCGATGTGCCAGACGAGGTCGTTGCCGGGGACGGCGGAACCGACCGGCCCGGCACCGGAGAGGACCGCGTCGGGGCAGGCGCGCACGCAGGTCACTCCGGAGGTGGTCAGGTCCTTCTCGGTCCACGCCTTCGCCCCGTCGGCGGTGATGCCGGTGAACGTGTTGGTGGCCGGGTCCATCAGGACCGCGCCGTGACCGTCGGCGGCGACGATGACGGTGCCGGCGGCGTACGCGGGGGGCGGCGCCGGGGTGCTCCGGGTGCAGGAGGCCACAGCCGTGAGGAGGACTGCGGTGAGGAGGGCGGCGCAGAGACGGCCCAGGGTGCGCGGCACGGTCCGTGGTCCTTTGCGGTGAGGGAGCGGGGACCGGGCGGTTCACGGGCGGGGCCCCGTTACCCCCCGTGGGGTGTACCAAGTTGCGGTA